>SLRB01000246.1 GCA_007131165.1 Bacteroidales bacterium
GTGTTTTTGGTAAAATTGGCCTCCTTACACCGGAGTATGTCGCTAAAAAATCTATAGATAAGATGTTCAGGCACAAGTCACTTATAATACTGGGATGGCTAAATCACCTGAGCTGGCTGGTAATGAAAACCGTTCCCATATGGATCAGGTTACCCATGATAACAAAAAGGGTCAAAAAAGAGCTGACAGCTTCACAGCCATAATTGCAATGAAAAGATAAATCAACAAAGTAGTGCCAAAAAATATTATAGCAATAAATGCAAAAGACCGCAAATAATTCATGAAGACAATTCTCGTAACCGGGGCCAACGGCTTTCTTGCTGCAAACACCATTTTGGAACTCCTGGCAAGGGGTTACAAGGTAAAGGGCATGCTCAGGAAAGGCAAATCTCCCCCGGTTGCCGGTAACGGGTTCACCCCATTTTATGGAAAGATCACCAGCGAAAAAGATGTTTCGGAAGCCGTAAAAGGCTGTTATACAGTAATCCATGTTGCAGCGCTAACCGACCAGTCAGTTCCCTGCAAACGGGTCTACAACGAGGTAAATATCAACGGCACACTTAACATTGTTAAAGCGTCGGTAGACCATAAAATAAAGAAACTGGTCCTCATCAGTACCGCCAATGTATTCGGGCATGGCACCAAAGACCGGCCCGGCAATGAAACGATGCCCATGAGGCCCCCATTTACCAGGTCGTACTATGCGCTGAGCAAGGCTCAGGCCCAGCAGCTTGCACTTGACAGTCTTAAAGATACGCAAACGGCATTAACGGTGGTATGCCCAACATTCATGACCGGCCCCAACGACCATAAGATAAGTTCAAACCGCATAATTCTCAGGGCCCTGAACAGAAGGATCCTGTTTATACCCCCCGGAGGCAAAAACTTTATCCACGTGAAAGATGCAGCAGCGGGAATATGCAATGCATTAACCATGGGAAAGAATGGTGAATGCTACCTGCTTGCCAACGAAAATCTCACCTACAGGGAGTTTTACAACAAGATGGCCGGCGTCTCAAGGAATCGTACAATACTGGTAACCATCCCGAAACCACTTCTTTACATTGCCGGGCTTGCCGGCAGCCTTGCCAGGGCTGCCGGTGTAAAAACCCCTGTGAGCCTGGTAAATATGCAGATACTGTGCACAGGGAATTACTACTCATCAGCGAAAGCTGTAAAAGAGATCAAACTGCCGCAAACGCCGGTAGCCGAGTCAATACGGGAAACAATTGAATGGTTTGCAAAACCCATCAGACTTCATCAGGCAGAATAAGATTTAAAAAAACCATTATGATTCCAACCTTAAACTGAGTTTTTTCGTTCTTTACATGAGAGCACTATTCTACAATAAACACCGGTAAACATGAACAGGTTTATATTGCTTCTTCTTCCGGCTGTATTGCTGTTTATACAGTCATGCACCAAAGATGAGCTTACGCTTCCCACGACGGTTGATTTCAAGTTTGAGCTGGTGCCCCATGATGAGGGGAGCGGACTAAAGAGCGGGCCTCCCTTCGATCTGCCTTTCGGCAGGATGACCGTTAACAGGGGGTCACTTGTGATATCTTCAATCGAATTTGAGGGGCGGAGGGATGAAGGAAGGGATGTGTTCTTCATATCAGATTTCCCTGAGCCTGTAACGGTTAATCTCGAAACAGGCGAAACCAGCCGTGAGATTAGCTTTGATATTCCCCAGGGTGTTTATAACAGGGTTGAGATATATATTGAGCTGGGCGGCGAAACCGGTATACCCCTGTCACTGGAAGGAACCATAAAAAAAGGGCAGGATGAGAAGGTCCCGCTTCGCTTCGAATACAACATCCGCGAAAGGATAGGCATAAGGGCGGAGCCAGGGCGTAACAGGAACAGGATAGTGCTCAGGAGGGACGCTCCATCGACTGCAAAAGTTGAAGTAAACGCAGGCACCGTTTTCCAGTTTGTAAATTTCCAGGCAATGCAGGTTGACCCGGAATCTCTTATGGGAGCAGACGGAGTGGTCCTTATCTCGGCCGAAAGCAATATCGGCGTATTCTCAGCAATGGCGCCGAGGATCGACAAGGCATTCAGTATAGTTTTTGATTAACCGGGATGGCAGAAGCGGCATTCAATGAAGATTATGTGATCTCCTCCTGCAGGAAAAACGACCGGCGGGCGCAGGAGATGCTATACAGGCATTTTGCAAAAAAAATGTATTCAATATGCCTGAGTTATGCCGGCGAGAGGCCAATGGCGCAGGACATCCTGCAGGAGGCATTCATAAAGGTCTTTAAAAAGATCGGCCAGTACAAGAATGACGGCTCCCTTGAGGGATGGATAAGAAAGATAGTGGTCAACACAGCCATCGACCATATAAGAAAAAGAAAAAGAGCGGATGATTATCTGGAGGCAGAAGCTGATGAACCCGGACTGCAAACACAGAACCAGGCTTTTAAAATTATGGGTTACAATGAAATCATGCAGCAGGTGGGAAAACTGCCCGAAGGAGCCCGGCTGATCTTCAACCTGCATGCAGTTGACGGTTACACCCACAGGGAGATAGCCCAAAAGCTCGAGATAACCGAAGGCACCTCAAAGTCACAGTTCAACAGGGCAAGGAAGCTGCTGATGGAATTTATAGGTAACATGAATCTTTAACTATTATGGATTTCCTCAAGTGGTACAGGCATATTTTTGAAACGGCGGGTGAAGAACCTCCCGAATCGGTGTGGGAAGGGATACAGGATGAGCTGGATGTGGAGGCCGTATGGGCCGCCATCAGCGAGGACCTCCCCCGAAAGGGAAAAAGAAGGAAGATGCTCCATATGATGGCAGTGGCCGCCTCTGTACTTGCCCTTATTGGCGTGGGCACGATTGTCATGTTCAACATTGGAGATCCCGGTACGGCAATCCCGGTGCAATCTGCAACCCGCTATTCAATTACACCATCACCTGTGGACGAGGCATCAGTATTGCATACCGGCCTCGCAGAAGCATCTGAATTTCCAGGGGTGCGTCAAACCGGACCGGTTGCTGCAGAACTGTCAATCCATGCACGGGCAGTCACTTCTCCTGCATTCATGCCGCTTTACCCCCGGCAGCCTGTTGCCTGGAAAGCCGTTACTCAAAAGCAGGACGCTATGCTTGCGAATATTTATGTTCCCCCTTTCGGGGAGAAAAAAGCAGAGGGCCGGCCAGTTAATGCTGCAAGAGGATATTATGCCGGTATGTCAGGCCATCTTGCAAACACCTGGCTGATAAACAACAAGACTATCCAGGGACTCAGGCCTGACGAATTTACCGCTTCACTCCCGTCGTTCGGTTACAACCTGGGGATAATTGCCGGGAAGAATTTCGGCAGCAGGTTTGGCCTGCGGGCAGAGCTGAGCCTGGTATCGCTTACCAGGCAGGATTATAATGAATACCTGCACGGCAAATATATTAACAACAGCATGAGGTTCACCTACAGCAACCTTTCACTCAGCGCGACACGGAGTTTCACAGGTAACGGCAGGGCCGGAAACCACATCCTGCTACTTGGCGCCTATTCAGGGATTCTCAGGAATGCTGTCCAGGACCTTAACGGAGAGGTAGTATCGCTTGCCGGAGATTATAGTCAGGTCGACTATGGGTTTATAACAGGGTACGAATATGAACACCCTCTCGGCAACGGGCTGGCTGCCGGCATGGGTATCCAGGCAAGACTCGGCCTAAACAATATCTTCGCAGGTAATGAAATAGTTCCTTATTACCTGAACAGTACCCGCAACGCATCCATAAACCTTACCTTTTCAATAAGGTATAATACCAGATAGTTTTATTCAGGTTTCCAACCTTTCCTATCCGGGATGCGTCTTGGATACAGAAACAATTTTTTAATTAACCAAAACTATACTATCATGAAAAAGTTTTTTATTACAGTTGCCGCGGTTATACTGCCGTTAATTATGTTCACTGCATGCGAGAAGGATAACGGGACAACCGGGACACTTAAACTGTCGATTACCGATGCCCCTATTGATTCCGATGGCATAACAGGGGTGTATATTACCGTAAGCGAGGTCCAATATCATACAGATGAAAACGGATGGAAGGTTTTTGAAGATTACGAGGGCCCAAAATCATTTAACCTTCTCGACCTGCAAAGAGGAGAATCTGAGCTGCTGGGCAGTTTTGAACTGGAGGCCGGCACCTACACCCAGATAAGGTTTATGCTCGACGCGCCGGAAATGGGGATGGGGCAGCATGCAAATCCTGGCTGCTACCTTGAGTTTGAAGACGGAACAACGCAGAACCTTTTCGTTCCAAGCGGCGCCCAGACCGGGTACAAGGCTGTGGGTCAATTTACGGTTCCCATGAACGGCGAGGTTGAGGTAACAGCCGACTTCGATGTCAGAAAGTCGGTAGTAAAGGCCGGGGCCAGCGGAAAATACCTGCTGAAACCCACAATCAGGCTTGTTGTCGATAATCAGGCTGGCCAGATTGCAGGAGGAGTATCGAACATTCCCGAAGGCAAAGATGTAGTGGTCTATTCCTACAAAGAGGGTACATATGATGCATCAGAAGCCGATGATCCGGATATTGAAGAGACACGTTTCCCGAACGCGGTATCAAGCGACATGGTTGACGGCGAGGGGGCATATCATCTGGCCTATCTTGCACCGGGCACTTATGACCTTGTAGTAGTTGCAGCAGTTGAAGGCGAGTTTGAAGAAGTTCTCGGGATTGTTGAAGACATTCTTGTCGAGAGTAAAAAAACAACCAGTGTTCAAATCGATATCGAAGAATTATAAGCTGATTTTTCATATAAAGCTATGGGCGGGCTTTCAGGCCCGCCTTTTTTTTTAACAGAACGGGCAAAATTGCCTGTATAAACAAGTGTAGTTGGAATGAACTTGCTATATTGCATGTTTTTTAACATGTAATTTTCCGGTCAGAATCCCGGAGAGCTAAATCAAAAAAATGTAAGCACATGGAAACCAATTACCTTACCGACATCATGCTCCCTTTGTCACTTGCCGTTATCATGCTTGGGATGGGACTTTCGCTGGTACCGTATGATTTCAAGAGAGTGGCGCTTTATCCAAAAGCTGCAACCATAGGAATTTTGAATCAACTTGTTGTACTTCCGATCGTGGGATTCCTGCTGTTGCTGCTATTCAGGCTAAAGAGCCCGGAACTGGCTGTCGGGATAATGATACTTGCCGCCTGCCCCGGGGGGCCTACATCTAACCTTATAAGTCACATATCAAGAGGCGATACCGCCCTGTCCATAACTCTCACCGCCATTTCAAGCCTCGTGGCAGTAATAACCATCCCTCTTATCGTAAACCTTGCCCTGGCATTTTTCATGCAACAGGGAGAATATATACCATTACCTGTGTTCCGGACCATAATCAGCCTTACCCTTATCACCCTTGTTCCTGTAAGTATTGGCATGCTGATCAGATCAAGGGCAGTAAGGTTTGCAGACAGAATGAATAAACCCGTGAAAATAATATCTGGTGCACTGCTGTTCATTATAATATTCGGCGTTATTATGGAAAACAGGCCTATAATTATCAGCTCTTTCAGGGAGCTCGGCCCGGTTGCACTCTCGCTTAACATGGTTATGTTGCTTATAGGTTTTATGTCTGCAAGAATTCTCAGGCTCAACAAGTCCCAGAGCATCACTATATCTGTTGAATCGGGTATACAAAACGGCACCCTTGGTATAACAATCGCAAGCATACTGCTGGGTAACGAGGTAATGGCAATATCACCTGCGCTGTACAGCCTGATCATGTTCATGACGGCCGGCTTTATCATAGCCTGGGCCAACCTTGGGCTGAAAAAAGCCAGGGTGCACGGCTGAAAAACCTGCATGATGATTTTTAGTCATGCGAAAAAAGGATAAGGAGTCATCATCTGTTTAAGGCCGTTTATGAAGGCCGGTGTATAAACCTGAAATCGCACCATCAGGAATTCAATGTACAGTATCATAGATATAGAAACCACAGGCGGCAGTCCGGCCAGGGACAAAATAACCGAAATAGCCATAATCGGCCATGACGGCACAAGAGTTACCGGCAAATTCTCCACCCTCGTGAACCCGGAAAGGGACATCCCGGCATTCATAACAAGAATGACGGGTATCAGCAACGAAATGGTGGCAGATGCCCCGAAATTTTATGAAATAGCCCGCAAAATAGTTGAGCTTACCGATAACAGGATATTTGTAGCCCACAACGCATCATTCGATTTCGGTTTTATAAGAGAGGAATTCAGACAGCTCGGGTATAATTTCAACCGTGAAAAACTTTGCACTGTGAGGCTTAGCCGCAGGATCATACCAGGCCACAGGTCCTACAGCCTTGGGAAATTGTGTAATGCACTTGGCATCATGATAAATGACCGGCACCGCGCCATGGGAGATGCCCTTGCAACAGCAACTCTTTTTGAAATACTTAACTCCCAGGATCATACAGGTAAGCTGATAAGCGGGAACAGGGGCCATGGCAGTGTAATTTAACCCGGTTTTAACCTCGCCGTTTGTAATGACCGGCCCCCAAAAGGAAATAAGCCCATAGCAGTGCATTTCAACCCGGGGCCGTTTCAGTTTTTTCTGAAAAGCTTTTCGGCTTCAATAATTCCCTCCTTACGGGCAAGGTCCATCCAAATGGATTCATTGTCGGCATACCCCGTTATAGTGTGGTCTTTTGCAAGGCGCAGATATATATCAACAAGGGAGAAGGCTCCCCGCTCGTTTATAAGGCTAAGCAGCAGGGGACTGATTACCTGGATCCTGCTGAAGGCCAATTTCCTCATGTTTCTGGGACTGCCACGGTAAACTGATGTCTCGCCTGTTTCCAAATTCTGCCAGCCGCAGAGCCTCATATCATCATCAAAAAGCATGAACCTGGTACTTCCCCTTTCCCTGACAACAAGGGTGGCAAGTGCACCGGAACTTGTATGACGCTGATACAACAGGTCCAGATCAACATCACTTAGTACCTCAAGGTTGTAGACAAGAAAGGGCCGGTTGTTATCAAAAAAGCCGGCAACCTTTTTCAGCCCACCTCCCGAATCGAGAACAAGGCTGGTTTCTTCGGATATCTTAACACTTACATTTCCAAAATCTCTATTTCTGAGAAATTCATGGATTCTACCGGCAAAATGGTGCACATTAACAATTATATCATCAAACCCCTTGTCCGCCAGTCTCCTGATAAGCATACCCAGAAGTGGTTCGCCGTTTATTTCAACAAGAGCCCTGGGTTCATCAGACGACCCGGGCTGCATGCGACTTTCAAGTCCCCCGGTATATATCATGGCCTTCATAAAACAAAGATAACAAAGCTGCCGCACAGGCCGGCAACCAACACAGAAAAAGTCCGGGTAAAACTTCTGTAAACTCGTGCCAGACTCTGGTTATATCATAGCTTCGTGGGCTTGCAAAGGTGCTTTTTCTTTTCAGATGCCAATTTGCATTTTTTGCAGACGTACTTCATACCTGAAAGGTCCTCTTCCATAATAGAATCGCAGCCTGTTTTACCCTTGGATCCACCGGCCTTTTTTTTCTTGACCTTCCTCTTTTCGCACAATTTCTTTGCCATGCCGGACCTGTTATTCAGTCGACCGGTCACCCGGATTCATTTGTAAAACAGCCAGAGGTTTAATCACTCAGGGGTCTTTTCACCCGGATGCTCCTCCTTAAAGGTAACCCAGTACTCTTTAATGGTCGATTTTATCTCCTTGTGCAACAACAGCAACCCAATAAGGTTGGGAATGGTCATGAATGCTATTGTAATATAAGAGAGAGTCCATATAATGGTTGTGTCAGTGAATGCAGCAATGAAGAAGAGCAGTACATATGCTATTCTGTAGTATATAACATATTTTGACCCGGCAAGATAGGTAACCGCCCTGTCTCCGTAATAAGACCAGGAAATGGCAGTGCTGAAGGCAAACAACAGCAGTCCGATAGACACAATATACTGGCCGA
>SLRB01000283.1 GCA_007131165.1 Bacteroidales bacterium
ATGAACCTTTTTGAAATGCAATCCATAAGAGGCGGATTCGGCGGTGGCGGAATATCCGACCCGATTGATGAGGATATCCTCCTGCTGGATCCCGTGCCGGGTGATTCAGATGACGACGACGACAAGGACGACTGATCCTGTCAGACCGATAATTTAACATTGATTTGAAAATAACCTAATAATTGACCCCATAATACCAGAAATCATGAATACTAAAGACTTTTTTAGCGGACTTGACAACAGCAGCATGAACCTTTTTGAAATGCAATCCATAAGAGGCGGATTCGGCGGTGGCGGAATATCCGACCCGATTGATGAGGATATCCTCTTGCTGGATCCCGTGCCGGGTGATTCAGATGACGACGGCGACAAGGACGACTAACAATATATCAGGGCGCTGCCGGTATTGTACCGTGCAAAGATATGCCGCCATTGATTTGGAAGTTTGCAATGCCCGGAGTACGGTCAGCGGGCAGGATAATTAAAAGCTGCGGAAAGTGAACCTGACAGGCGGTCGGTTCCAGATGCAGGCAGCGTACAGGAAGAGCACCCCGGCTTTAACCGGGTGCGATTTTTAAGGATAACGGGCAGAATGCACGGTAACGTTAAGAAGAGCCGGACCTGTGAAATATGATACAGCAGTAATATTATCCAGCCGGTTTGGTAATACAGAAGCGGAACATAATTATTAACCGTAAACAATAAAACCTGGAGCCATGCACAGAAAAACATTACAGAGCAGTCTGGGGCCTTGTTGCCTGGAAAGAAAAGCCCTCAGCACTGTCAGGGGCGGTACGGGAGAGCCAGTTAAAAAGGACGACGACAAAAAGGATGCCCCGGCAAAAAGAAGCACAGGCGGGCCATTAATTGATGATGATATCCTGATACCTGATTAGTACTGTAAGCAACCCTTTTTGCTGCGGCACGTATGCAGATTAACCATATCAAACCCTCATATGGTGACGCACACGGAACACAATGAATATAGCATGAGGGCTAGACTTTGCCGGTCGCACATGAAATATAACTTTCAGCATAAATGATCAGATGTGACATTCGTTGATTGAAAAGCATATAACATATTACTAAACAAGTTGACAACTATACTTTACACTAAAAATATTAATAAATTCTAACATAACACACTATGAACAATCAGATTGACTATTCGGGACTGATAGACAGATACCTGAATAACAAGATGGAACAGGATGAGCTCAAATGGTTCACCAGGGAAATGGAGATATACCCGTCCCTGGCAGAGGAGGTACGTCTGCAAAAAGAGATTGGCGATGCAATCCTCAATGAAGAGACGCTGGAGCTCAGGGCCCAGATCAGCAACCTGTTCGAAAAGGAGACTGCAGGAACAGCCAGGATCAAAACCAGTAAAATCAGGATACCCGGTGCGGTCAGGGTTGCTGTTGCCTCACTGGCAGCACTGGTAATGATGGGAGCAGGTATATGGTTCTACACTTACAGGACCATCTCACCCGAAAAGCTGTTCGAGATGTACTATGAACCCTATGACGGGGTTATGAATGTACGTTCGGCAAACTCTGAAGTAGCAGACCTGCTGGTTACCGCGATGCAGAAGTACGAGCAACGGGAGTTCGAATCGGCTCTTCTCCTGTTCGAAACCGTTATTGCAAATGACAGGAACAACATTACTTCCAGGTTCTATTCGGGTATATCCTACATGGAGACCGAACGTTTCAATGTTGCAGAAATATCCTTTACGGATATCATAGACCATGACGACAACCTGTTTATAGAACACGCAGAGTGGTACCTGGGACTTTGTTACCTGAAAACCGGGAAACTTGAAGAGGCTGAAGAATTGCTCTTGGCTATCGGCAGCAGCGAAGGCTATTACAGCAGGCAGGCCAGGCGCATTACCAGGAATCTCTGAGCCGGGGTAACCTCTTCTGAGATTTTAACACAGGAACGGTAACATTGCCTGCAATGCATGGCAATTTCCGTCCGTGTAATAAGCCTAATTATTTGCTAACAGGGAAACTACAATGGTTAAAGACGAAGAAAACAGGAGACTGATGAACAGGATCTGCAGCCTGGAGAAGGATCTTGATGAAATGCGAAATAAGATGCAGGAGCAACAGTCGGCAATCCTTTCCAATATCAGTCATGATATAAGGACTCCAATGAATGCCATAGTGGGTTTTGCGAACCTGCTTTTAACAGAAAGGCTCGATGATCAGGAAAAAGATGAATGCATAAAGCAGATCAATTCAAACAGCACCGAATTGCTGGAGATGGTCGACAACATGATTGATGCGTCATTGCTTCACAGCGGCGACCTGAAGCTGACGAGAGGAAAATGCTTCCTTAATGAGCTGATGGATGAGCTGTACAACATGTGCAAGGAGCTTTCCTATGTCAGGCAAAGAGAGTTGAGCATAGTTGTTTCAAAGAATGCCGACGATGACTTTTACCTTGTAGCAGATGACAGACGCCTCAGGCAAGTGCTAAAAAACCTGATAAATAATGCCGTTAAGTATACAGAAGCCGGCCATGTGGAATTTGGCTACAATCTTGCCGGAAAAGAAAAAGCAGAATTCTTTGTGAGGGATACCGGTATCGGCATTAACCCCGGTTATGAAGATGAGATCTTCACACCTTTCAGGAGCAGGCTACTGGATCCGGGCGGCAAGCCGGCCAAGGGTGCCGGCCTCGGCCTGTCGGTTTCTAAAAACCTTGTTGAGCTTATGGGGGGAAATATGTGGCATGAAACATGGCCGGGGAAAGGAACCTGTTTTTACTTCTCGCTGCCCGTTGAGAGAACCTCCTTTATAAAAAGAAAATTCAAACAGATAAATTCTGCGGCAAAACGAAATATAGCAAGCTTATTCTGACAATCATATTATAAAAGACTGCCCGGTATTTCCTTCATTTATCCCGTATGAAAAGGTTAGCACCCATCATAAGTGAACAGGAAAGGGCAGTTTTTTTTATCTCCTGCCTGCTATTTATCAACCTCTGAATGAACGCAGTAACTAAACGCATTAAACAGGCTTACTGACCGGAAGCTTTTTTGTGTTGCAGTTGTAACGGAAGGTCAAACAACAAGGCAAAGATAACAGCTATGGCAATAACCGGCACCAGCGATGCTGACGGAACGGCAATCTTGTTGGATGGAAATATTTCCGATACAGAGCCGGCGAGTTTAATGGCTTCAATGTAGAAAATATCCAGCCACGGCAATATGTAAGATAAAAGCAATGAACCCGTTCCCGTAAAATAGAGAGCTGCAACACCCAGAACCGAAACGGGAATCCACCACCATTCAAAATACCGGGATCCGGCAAGTTCCTCAACAGGCTTTTTATTGACAACCTGCTCCATCACTTTGGAAGTAAAACCTCCGGAAACCTCGCCGAGAGGGATAGCATGGAACAGCGCCCTTAACTTATCATCTTCATTTTCATTCATATTGTGCATAGCTTCTAAGTTTTTTCACGATGTGTTATTAACTCCGGTTCATAATGCCCGGTGCTTCAAACTTCAAATGGATGCCCGCTGTTATATGCATCTTATCTTTTATTATTATGTACCACGATTCTTCATGCAATTGTTTCCCCCTCCACAAATCTGCTGATCTTTTCATGTAGTTTTTTCCTTGCCCTGAAAAGCCTGACTTTTATGTTTGATGCCGACATATTCATAATTTGAGCTATTTCATCAATACTGCAATCCTGATAATAATAAAGTGTCAACATAGTCTGCTCCTCTTTCGGGAGGCAACCAAGAGCCTGCTGTAGAGCCGCAGTAAGTATCCCTTCCTCCTCACCGGTTTCTTCTCCTGTAAAAGTGTCGCATTTCTTTGCCAGGTCATCAGATAAATCCCGGGTTATTTCACGTTTCCGGTTACGGTAAAGTGAAACCGAGGTGTTATAGACAATCCTGAATAACCAGGTAGAAAACTTCGAACTTCCCCTGAAAGAACGGAGCGACCTGTATGCCTTGACAAAAGAATCCTGCGCAACTTCTTCGGCATCTTCGCGGTTGCCTACGATCCTGAGGGATATGTTGAAAGCCATTGTTTTATGTCTTTCAACCAGCATTGCGAAGGCTGAGGTATCTCCGCTCAATACCTTCCCGATGTAATAACTGTCATCCCTCTGTTCCATATTTACCGGTATGACGCACAATTAATCCGGAGGTTACAATTTACTATGCAAAATTAAATCAAAATTCGGCTTATAATTTTGTAACCGGTAAAAAAAAGATGCGTCATAATGATGAATACTAATCTAAAAAATTAAAAAATCATGGACTTAACTCCTGTTTTAGTACTTGGGGTAATATTCGGCTCCATAGTGATGCTGGTTTACCTGAACATCAGAAAAAAAGAGAGGATGGCCCTTATTGAAAAAGGCGCTGATGCCTCAATATTTGCATCCAAGCCTGAAACTTCGCCTTCCCTTAAATGGGGAATATTTCTGAGCGGACTGGCTATTGGCCTCCTCGTTGGATATCTTCTGGAAACATACCTTCATATGCACCAGGAAATTGCATATTTTTCAATGCTCTTTCTTTTCGGAGGCATGAGCCTGATTATCTATCACCTGATTAACAGGAAAAAAACTGAATGACCTTACGCTGAAACCTGTATCAGTCTCCGCCAGACAAAACAGCATGAACAAACCATTCTGGTTCCATGCGAATCAAAAAGCCTTCCGCCAGTTTCGGGAGGCTTTTTTAATTCCGGCATTTATTAACCTGATCTTATCATAATCAGCAATTAAAAAAATATTTAATTTTGCTCACCGGTTTTATTATTGACCTTTCTAAAAAATACATCTATGCAACTATTCAAATCAACATTAGCTATGCTCGCAATTACATTAATTGCTGCCAATTTTACAGCCCGTGCGCAGGAACCTGCAGAAGATACTTTTTTGTGGCTTGAAGAGGTGGAAGGAGAAAAGGCACTCGAATGGGTGGAAGAAAAAAACCGTGAAAGTCTTGGTATTCTCAAGGGTAATTCCCATTATGAGGAATTTTACTCTCAAAGCTTTGAAATTCTCAATTCCCGCGACAGAATTGCTTCACCCTCCATTATTGGTGATTTTATATATAACTTCTGGCAGGATGCAGAACATGTGAGGGGTATTTGGAGAAGAACCCCGAAGGATAAATACCTGGCAGGCAACCCCGAGTGGGAGATCATTCTCGATATTGATGCTATGTCTGAAGCAGATGGGGTAAACTGGGTCTTTGGGGGGGCAAGCGGGCTCTACCCCGACTATGAAAGGTTCATGGTAGCACTGTCTCGCGGCGGAGGTGATGCCGTTGTAAGAAGGGAGTTTGATATGAACACCAAAACATTTTTGGAAGAGGGGTTTTATGTTCCCGAGGCAAAAGGCGGATTAAGCTGGATGGATGAGAACACCCTGCTTATTTCAACCGATATGGGTGAAGAAACGATGACCACCTCAGGATATCCGAGGCAGGTAAGGCTCTGGAAAAGAGGAACGCCCCTTGAAGATGCTCCCGTCGTTTTTGAGGGTGAAAAAGATGACGTCGCAACCTCAGGTTTTATTATAAACAAAAATGACAGGCAATACATGATGCTTGTAAGAAGCATTACATTTTACACTGCCGAATATTTTGCATATGAAAACGGAGAGATCTTAAAGCTCGATATACCAGAAGATGCAAATCTTGTTAATATTCTGAATAACCAGGTAATAATTGACCTTAAATCGGACTGGCAACCGGGCAACAGTCTTTTCAGCCAGGGTTCGCTCGTAAGCATCGACTACGACGACCTGCTCAACGGAAGGCACAATCTTACACTCATAGTTGAGCCTGATGACAGGTCCAGCGTAAGGTCGGTTTCGGCCAGCTACAGCAAACTTGTCGTCAATATGCTCAATAATGTCAGCAGTGAACTGTTCATTTATGAATACGTTAATGGCAGCTGGAATGCAACCAGGGTTGAGGCACCGGATTACGGTTCAATAAATGTGGGATCTGTATCCAGTTTCAGCGATGAGTACTTCTTCTGGTACCAGAACTTCCTGACACCTTCCTCTCTATATTTCGCCAATGCAAAGGATAATTCCATCAGGAAGATGCAATCTCTTCCTGAATTCTTTGATTCATCAAACCTTCACGTCTGGCAATATGAGGCTGTATCGGCCGATGGCACAACAGTACCCTATTTCGTGGTGGGACGCAGTGACATGGAGTATAACGGGAAGAACCCTGCACTGCTTTACGCCTATGGTGGCTTCGAAGTTTCAATGCTCCCCTCCTACTCATCGGTTATGGGTAAATTATGGCTTGAAAACGGAGGAGTATATGTACTTGCGAACATAAGAGGAGGCGGTGAGTTTGGTCCGAATTGGCACCAGGCGGGTCTCAAAGAGAACAGACAAAGGGTTTTTGATGACTTCCATGCCGTGGCAGAATCTATTATTGACAGGGGTATAACATCGGGTGAACACCTTGGCATACAGGGTGGAAGTAACGGGGGACTCCTGGTGGGGGTGGCATTTACCCAACGTCCCGATCTATACAATGCCGTGATATGCCAGGTACCGTTACTCGATATGAAAAGATACAACAAGCTGCTTGCCGGCGCAAGCTGGATGGGTGAATATGGTAACCCCGACATACCCGGGGAGTGGGCCTACATAAAAGAATATTCACCATACCATAACCTGAAGGAGGACCAGGACTACCCGGTGGTTTTCTTCACCACATCAACGAGGGATGACAGGGTGCATCCCGGGCATGCCAGGAAAATGGTGGCCAGAATGGAAGATATGGGTTACAAGGTATACTATTTCGAAAATACCGAAGGAGGGCATGCAGGGGCATCGACAAATGAGCAAAGGGCAAGGGGCGCTTCTCTCAATTACACATACCTCTGGATGAAGCTCGGTGGCCGGTAGGGAACCGTATCACGTTATAACAGACCGGACCACCCTGCCTGATGGTATTTCAACGGCCGGGCTACTTATTAGCACCAACTTCTTAATTGAACCGGATTCTTGTAATAATGGTTAAATCACACTATATTGCATGGTAATTTGAAACAATACCAGGGTAGTGCCTGTCAATGACGGCACAACCATGTAGCTTAAACAACCACTAATCCTAACTAAATCTTACTGTTATGAAACGATCATCAATCTGGTTTTGCAGCTTGTTCATTATCTCTTTTCTTTTGTTATCCCCGGAAGCCAGAGCCGGCAACCCTCTCGTCGGTGAATGGACTTTTTCAGTAACACAGGCTCCGTGGGAGTACAGCCGGGGCAAGGTTTTGATTGACCTTGATGAAGAACAGGCACCGGTTGGCAAAATAGTATTTGACAGCGGTATTGAAGTGAGAATTGCCAAAATCACCCAGGAAGAGAACAAGGTAACAATGGAAATATACGTTGAAGGTTACCCGGTAAGAACAATACTCGATCTTGAGGATGATGAAATGAAGGGTTACACTGAAACTCCCGAAGGCTCAATCCCCTTCGCAGCTAAAAGATATATCCCTGAGGAGTAAGAATAAACAGGAAGTAACCGCGGTTAATATATTAGCGAAACCCTGATGGGATTTCCCCTCTACAGACAACCTGATGCAATGGATTGCGGCCCTGCATGCCTTCGCATGGTGGCCGCTTTTCATGGTAAAAGATACAAATTAAATACGCTGCGCGAGCGCAGCTATATTTCACGTGAAGGTGTAAGCATGCTTGGTATTGCCCAGGCAGCCGAAAGTATCGGCTTCCGAACCATGGGAGTTAAGCTTACCCCCGAAAGATTAATCGATGAGGCACCCCTGCCTGCCATAATACACTGGAAACAGGACCATTTCGTGGTACTGTTCCGTATCTCCGGAAAAAAAGGCCGGGAAATATTCCATGTAGCCGATCCGGCAGGGGGTAAAGTGAAATTCAGCCGTGAGGAATTTATGCGATGCTGGGCTTCAACCTCTGAAAAGGGCGAAGTAAAAGGTATTGCCTTATTGCTTGAACCGGGGCCTGATTTTCATTCCGCCAGAGACGAAGGCAGTGACAAAGCAAGCTTAGGGTTCCTGTTCTCATACCTCACCCCCTACAGGAAACTGATTGTGCAACTTTTTCTTGGATTAATACTGGGGAGCCTCCTGCAGCTTATATTTCCCTTCCTGACCCAAAGCATTGTCGACCATGGAATCGGCAACCAGAACCTGGGCTTTATATACCTGGTGCTGATAGCGCAGCTTGTACTGACCCTCAGCAGGGCATCGGTCGACTTTATAAGAAACTGGATACTGCTGCATATAGGAGTAAGAGTCAACATTTCTCTCATATCAGATTTCCTGGCAAAACTGATGAGGCTGCCGATGAAATTCTTCGACACCAAGCTCACCGGTGACCTGCTGCAGCGGATTGGCGACCACCGGCGCATCGAAACGTTTCTTACCGGAACGACACTGAACATTCTGTTCTCGATGGTCAACCTTTTAATATTCGGGCTGGTACTGCTATACTACAATACGCTGATTTTTTCTGTTTTTCTGATCGGAAGCATTGTTTACGGACTGTGGGTGTACCTGTTCCTGAGGCGCAGAGCAGAGCTGGATCATAAAAGGTTTGCACAGATGTCGGCTCACCAGGGCAACCTCATACAGCTAATACAGGGAATGCAGGAGATCAAGCTGCAGAATTGTGAACAGCAAAAACGATGGGAATGGGAAGCCATCAGGGCAAGGCTCTTCAGAATAAGCATCAAAGGCCTTGCACTCAGGCAGTACCAGCAGAGCGGGGCACTTGTCCTTAATGAAATAAAGAATATTGTTATTACAGTGATCGCTGCCAGGGCAGTTGTAGAAGGCACAATGACCCTTGGTATGATGCTGGCTGTTCAGTACATTATCGGACAACTCAATAGTCCGGTTGAACAACTTATCACCTTCTTCAACACTACACAGGATGCAAAGATAAGCCTTGAGCGGCTTGGTGAGATACATGAGAGGAGTGATGAAGAAGATCCCGAAACTGACAAAATCCAGGAAATACCCCAGGTTGCTCAAATAGGTGCCGATAATCTCTCTTTTCAATATGAAGGTCCGGAATCTGAAATGGTTATCAACAATATTTCTTTCTCAATACCTCCCGGAAAACAAACCGCCATAGTAGGCACCAGCGGAAGCGGGAAGACTACCCTGATAAAACTGATGCTTGGATTCTATTCACCTGTAAAAGGGCATATAAGTCTTGGCAAAAACAACCTTAAGCTATATAACATCAGGCAATGGAGGAGAAATTGCGGAGTAGTGCTTCAGGATGGTTTTATATTTTCAGACAGTATTGCCAACAATATTGCTCCAGGAGTTGAAAACATTGACAGGCAAAAACTTGCAGAAGCAGCGAGAACAGCAAACATTGACAGTTTTATTGAAAGCCTTCCTCTTGGTTTCAACACAAGAATAGGAAGTGAAGGTCACGGTCTGAGCCAGGGGCAGAAACAAAGGATCCTTATTGCCAGAGCAGTATATAAAGACCCTGCATATATTTTTTTCGATGAAGCAACAAATGCCCTTGATGCCAACAACGAAAAAATTATTCTCGGCAATCTGGAAAGTTTCTACCGGGGTCGCACCGTTATAGTGGTTGCACACAGGCTCAGCACAGTAAAGAATGCTGACCAGATACTTGTAATTGAAAAGGGGGAAATCGTGGAATCCGGGACCCATAGTGAGCTGACCCAAAAAAAAGGAGCATATTATACACTGGTGAAAAACCAGCTTGAGCTTTGAAAGGACCATATTTTGCCTGATATGTTATATCTTTATGACATGGAAAGCAGAACCGAAAACAGAAAGTCCGGTAAAACCAACATCGATATCAGCCTTAGGTCAGAGGAAGTCGGCGAAATTCTTGGCAGACCTCCAGCCTGGATTGTTAGATGGGGTACAGGCATCGCCTTCATGGTAATTGCCGTAGTAATTGCAGGAAGCAGCTTTTTCAGTTACCCTGACATAGTCAGTGCCCCTGTACTGATTACCAAGGAGAATCCTCCTTCGGTTCTTATAGCGCGGTCTGCCGGCAAACCTGAGGTAATCTTCATGGCCGACGGCACGAGAGTTTCAGCAGGAGATACACTTGCGGTTATAGAAAACCCCGCACGCTTTAATGATATATTCAGGCTGGGCAGGTATGTGGAATCAGCCAACTCTGCCATTTCGCCTGACAGGGATATCATAGCAGTTTCGTTACCGGCCGGTCTTGTACTGGGCGAAGTTCAGCCCTCCTACAATGCATTTTCGGCAGCATTGAACGATTACAGAATTTTTATAAAACAGGATTTATATGAACACCGGATTGACGCACTTACCCTGGAGCTGAATGAGTATACCAGGTACCGGGATAATCTCAGCCGGCAAAAATCGCTGGCTGAACGTGAACTGGAACTGGGAATGGCACAGTTCAGGAGGGATTCTGCCCTGTTTACAGCGGGGGTTATCTCCGCATCAGAATATGAACAGGTCCAGGCGGCCCTTCTCAACAGGCAAAAGGCAGTTGAGAACTCAGAGCTGGCTCTTTCCGATGCAGGGATAACCATTGCCAGGCTTGAACGCACCATAGCAGATACCCGTCTGGAAAAAGAGGAACGGCACCAGAAACTGTATACGGAGATGATAAATGCTTTCCGGCAGCTCGAAAGCTCGCTCGCATTCTGGGAAAACAGGTATCTGCTGGTAGCTCCAGCAGCAGGCACCCTGAACTACCTCTCTGTCTGGAGCAGCCTTCAGGAGCTGAGAGAAGGCGATGCGGCTTTCTCAATTGTTCCTGAAGAGATGGGTAATCTGCACGCAAGAACCATAGTGCCGTTCAGGAGAGCAGGGAAAGTAAGGCCAGGACAACGGGTCAATATAAAACTTGAAGGCTATCCGTATATGGAGTTCGGAATGGTTGAAGGACGGGTACATTCGGTTTCAGGCGGGCCAGTCGATGAGGGCTTCCCTGCCGTGATATTACTTACGCGGGGCGCTGTTACCTCCTTCGGCCACGAACTGGAAGTGGTAAGGGAATTACCCGGGATTGCCGAGATATCGACCGATGAACTGAGCCTTCTGGAGAGACTTATTAGTCCCGTCAGGCACCTGCTTAAGAACAGGCTCGTTACTGACAGATCTGATCAGCAGGGACAGATATGAAACCGGAAAAACAGGTTATTGCAAAATAACCATACCAATAAAACCGTAAATAAATTAACTATAACCAAAAACAAACAACCATGAAGAAGATTTCAAGAAGAAGATTTATTACAACTTCTGTTGCCGGTGCAGCCGGACTGTCGTTATTCCCCCTTGTCAAAAGCTGCAGGGTCTCTCCAAACGACACTGTAAGGCTGGGATTTATTGGACTCGGACAGCAATCATTGCACCTCATGAGGGGATTTAATTCAATTCCGGGTGTGCAGGTTGTTGCCGGAGCAGATGTATACGGAATAAAACGGCAAAGGTTTGAGAAAATGCTGAATGACCATTACAGTGAAACAGGCGAGAATGTAAGGGTGCAGACATTTGAGCATTATCATGAGCTTCTCGATATCAGGGATATTGACGCTGTTGTGGTAATAACACCAGACCACTGGCACGCACTTAATACCATAGATGCATGCGAAGCCGGAAAGGACGTCTATCTGGAAAAGCCCACCACTTTTACCATCCGGGAAGGCGTCGAAGTATCAAGAGCAGTTAGGGAAAACCGCCGGATCCTCGCTGTGGGCAGTCAGCAAAGATCTGACAAGTTTTTCCACCATGCCGTGGTCGCAGCACGTTCCGGGGCGATAGGAGATCTGGAAAGAATATATGCCTACGTTGGAGACTTCCCCGCACCCTACGACCTGCCGGAAGAACCACTGCCGGCCGACCTGAACTGGGACTTATGGCTTGGGCCCAATCCTTACGTTCATTACAATGCCAGGCTCAACCCGCCTATCTCACTGGATCCGCTAAGGAATGAGACATACTGGGCAGAATGGAGGTATTTCAAGGAAACCGGAGGCGGATTCATAACTGACTGGGGTGCGCACAATTTTGACATAGCCCAGTGGGCACTGGATGAAGATGATGGCGGCCCTGTTGAAATAATACCGCCCGGTCACGAGGGTGCTGAACATCTCACCTATGTATATGCCAACGGTGTGAAGGTAACCAACCAGCCATATGACGAAGCAATGACACGCGGTGTTAAACTCTGGGGAAGTGACGGATGGATAGAGGTTGCACGAGGACACTACGATGCATCAGATCCGGCACTCTTTCCTGACGAAGAGGAGCTTGCAGGGCATGGCGGAATTCCCTACGAGACCGGGGTGCCGCATCTTGAGGATTTTATCATGTCGGTAAGGAACAGGACAGAGCCGGTGGTACCTGTAGAAGTGGGACACAGAACCTGCACAACCTGCATTCTGGGTAATATTGCAAACGAGCTTGGCAGAGCGGTGAAATGGGATCCGGAAAGGCAGTATTTTGTCGAAGATCCTGAAGCAGAAAAGTTCTACCACAGGGAGTACCGTGAAGGATGGAGCCTCTGACAGGCATAAAAATAAAGTGGTTTAAAAATCACGGAAGTACCCGGCAAATAGCCGGGTATTTTTATTCTGTTTTGTCTTTTTTATGAATTTGAATTAAATTGCAAGGTTAATATTTAATAACCTGATTCAACCAAACCATAATACTACTAACAAAAACCTGAAACCTATGCAAAGTATTTCAAGAAGAAAATTTATCCAGACCACCATGGCTGGAGCAGCGGGACTTTCAATGTTTCCGCTGATTAAGAGCTGCAAGAGACCGGCCAATGACATAATCAGGCTGGGAATTATAGGGCTTGGCAGGCAAACCATGTACCTGATGGCGGGCTTCCGCGATATTGAAGGAGTCCAGATAGTGGCCGGTGCCGATGTTTACGGCATCAAACGGCAACGCTTTGAACAAAGGATGAATGAATTTTATGCCGAAAGAGGCGATAATGTGAAAGTGGCTACCTACGAACATTATCATCAGATACTTAACAGGGATGATATTGACGGAATTGTTGTGGCCACACCCGACCACTGGCACGGACTTATGGGTGTTGAAGCATGCCAGGCAGGGAAGGATATATACATGGAAAAGCCCCTGACATTTACCATCAAGGAGGGTGTTGAGCTTGTAAAAGCAGTAAGGGACAACAATATTGTTCTTGCAACAGGAAGCCAGCAACGCTCGGATGCAGTATTCAAACATGCCGTAGACCTGGTGAAGCAAGGAGCTCTTGGGAGAATTGAAAAAATCCATGCATATGTGGGCGGACCTCCGGTTCCGTATGACCTGCCCGAGGAACCTGTGCCGCAAGACCTGAACTGGGACCTCTGGCTTGGGCCAAACCCCTACGTTCATTACAACCATGAACTTAACCCTCCAATATCCCTTGACCCCCCGAGAGACGAAACAATCTGGGGAGCATGGAGATGGTACAAGGAAATGGGAGGAGGCTTTACAACTGACTGGGGAGCACATATGTTCGATATTGCCCAGTGGGCAATGGGTATGGACAACAGTGGTCCGGTCCGCATCATTCCCGCAGGATACGAAGATTACAGATTCCTGACCTACGAGTATGCAGACGGCTGGATTATGACCGAAGAACCGTTTGATGAAGCAGAAACAAAGGGCGTTAAGTTTATTGGCGCCGATGGTTGGATAGAGGTTAGCCGTGGCCACTATGTGGCATCCGACCAGGCTCTTTACCCCGATGAGGCTATGAGAGATGATACGGTGGCATATGAGACAGGCGTACCCCACCTGGTTGACTTCATTGAATGTATGCGCAGCCGAAGAGACCCGGTTGCCCCGGTTGAAGTAGGACACCGCACCTGTACAACCTGTACCCTGGGTAATATTTCCTATGAACTGATGCGTCCGGTTGAATGGAACCCTGAAACTGAGTCGTTTGTTGATGACCCGGAAGCAGAAAATTTTTATCACAGGGATTACCGCGCCGGATACTCATTATAAACCTGAATTTTTTCAGGGAGAACCATCAACATTGGTTGATGGTTCTCTTTTTTATACCAAGATAGCCAAGTTATGAAAAACAGGAGAATTTTTACAACAGGAGAAATTGTATATGATATAATTTTCAGAGATGGGCAGCCGGTAGCTGCAAGGCCTGGCGGAGCAATGCTCAACTCATCGGTATCTCTTGGAAGGAGCAAGTTGCCTGTAAGTTTTGCGGGTACGTGCGGTAACGACCAGGTAGGGAACCTGATAAAGCAGTTTCTAAGAGATAACGGTGTTGATACATCATACCTTCACCTTGAAAATGCACAGTCGATAATCGCCCTGGCCTTTCTTGATGAAAACTACAATGCTTCATACTCATTCTATAAAGGGGCAAGCCCGCCGGAAAACCCGTCACTGCCTGAACCGGCTGAACACGATATACTGCTTTTCGGTTCTTTTTACTCAGTTTCCGGGCCTACAAGGCACGCTGCATCAAAACTCAGGAGTGCAGCATTAAAATCTGGATCGCTTATAATTTACGATCCTAACTTCAGATCTTCACACCTGTCCGATCTGGAAAAAGTAAAGCCGTATATTGAAGAGAACATTGAAAGCTCGGTCATTGTACGGGGATCGGATGAGGATTTTAATAATATTTTCGGCACCTCCTCTGCATCTGAAACGTGGGAGCTGCCCTGCTTCAGGAATTGTACGGCCCTTCTCTATACAAGGTCGGCCGACGGAGTAGACCTGTGCATAAATAATAATCTGAAACATTATAGCGTGCCTGCTATTAAGCCTGTCAGCACAATTGGCGCCGGCGATTCATTCAACGCAGGTATTATTGCCGCTTTATATGAAAACGGCGCACATCGTAGTGACCTGGCGAAACTTTCTGAAAAGGCATGGGACATGGTAGTTAAAAGAGGTATTGAGTTCTCCTCGGCAGTTTGCATGAGTTATGACAATTATATCCCACATCCCTGACCTGCCCGGAGGGATATTAATATCAAAAGTTTTATCTTTGCAGGTTGTTTAACCACCGCTGCCAGGGGTGTGCCCGCATGGCAGTGAAATAAAACTGACCGGTACTGTTATAAAGAGACTGACCGGTAAAGAAAGCATTATACAATGAGCTTATAAAAAATGATCAAGATAACTTTTCCCGACAAATCAGTAAGAGAGTATCCTGAAGGTGCAACCGGACTGGAAATAGCAAAGTCGCTGAGCAACAGCCTTGCCAAGGAGGTGCTGTCTGTCACGGTCAACAAAGAGGTATATGACCTTACAAGGCCAATCAATGAGGATGCTGAAATAGTTCTTAACAAATGGGACAGTGAAGAAGGAATGCATGCATTCTGGCATTCTTCGGCACACCTTATGGCTGAGGCCCTTGAAGCACTTTACCCAGGTATAAAACTTGGTATCGGTCCTTCGATCGATAATGGTTTTTACTACGATGTTGACCCGGGCGAAGGAGATACCATAACTGACAGTGAGCTGCCGGCAATAGAGAAAAAAATGAAAGAGCTTGCGCAGCAACAAAATCCTTTTGTCAGGAAAGAGGTCCCCAAGGATGAGGCACTCGAGTACTATTCCCGAAAGGGCGACCAATACAAGATTGAACTTCTCAATGACCTTGAAGACGGAACCATATCCTTCTATACTCATGGCAATTTCACGGACTTGTGTCGTGGCCCTCACCTGCCGCACACAGGTTATATCAGGGCTTTTAAGCTGCTTAGTATTGCAGGAGCATACTGGAAAGGTGACGAAAAGAACAAGCAGCTCACAAGGATATATGGTATAAGCTTCCCAAAGCAGAAGATGCTGGAAGAATACCTGGCGATGCTTGAGGAAGCAAAAAAAAGGGATCACCGCAAAATTGGCAAAGAGCTTGAACTGTTCACATTCTCCCAGGTTGTGGGATCAGGACTCCCCATGTGGTTACCAAAGGGTGCACAACTTCGTGAAAGACTCGAGGATTTTCTGAAAAAAGTGCAGCGTGAATATGGTTATGAACCGGTTATCACCCCTCATATCGGCCAGAAGGAACTATATGTTACATCGGGACATTTTGCAAAATACGGCGAGGACTCATTCCGCCCCATCGGCACCCCGTCAGAAGGCGAGGAGTTCCTTCTTAAACCAATGAACTGCCCGCACCATTGTGAAATATACAAATTCAAACCAAGGTCATACAAAGACCTTCCGGTGCGGATGGCAGAGTTCGGTACAGTATACCGTTATGAGCAAAGCGGCGAATTGCATGGTCTTACCCGGGTTCGGGGATTTACCCAGGACGATGCCCATATATTCTGTCGTCCCGATCAGTTGAAGGAGGAGTTCATAAAGGTTATAGATATTATATTTATAATCTTCAAAGCCCTGGACTTCAAGGATTTTATCGTACAGATATCACTGCGTGATCCGGATGACAAGGAAAAATACATCGGAAGTGATGAGAACTGGGAAAAAGCTGAGAAGGCCATCATCGAAGCGACACGGGAAAAGGGGCTTGAAGCTTCTGTAGAATATGGCGAGGCTGCGTTTTACGGGCCAAAGCTCGATTTTCTGGTTAAGGATGCACTTGGCAGGAAATGGCAGCTGGGAACAATCCAGGTGGATTATAACCTGCCTGAACGTTTTGACCTGGAATATACAGGATCAGACAACCAGAAACACCGGCCCATAATGATACACAGGGCTCCTTTTGGCTCGATGGAAAGGTTCGTTGCCGTTCTTATTGAGCATACTGCCGGTAAATTCCCCATCTGGCTGACGCCCGAACAGGTGGTAATACTCCCCATAAGTGAAAAAGTGCACAATTATGCGGAAAAAGTTTTAAATTTCCTCAAAAATTGCGATATTCGCGCCTCGATTGATCTCAGGAACGAGAAGATTGGCAGAAAGATAAGGGACAACGAGCTGAAAAGGATACCCTACCTGCTTGTTGTCGGTGAACAGGAGGAGGAAAACAATACTGTCTCCGTCAGGAAGCAGGGAGAAGGTGACAAAGGAGCAATGAATTTGGAAGATTTTGTTAAATTTGCAAAACAGGAAATTGAAAAACACTTTGAGGATATAAGAAAGTAGATAAATTAGTATTAACAAAAAGAAGGAGGGCAGTAACATAGCAGTACAAAGATTTTCCAGGGGTCCGCGAAGGCAGGCCAGACAGGAACCAAAACACAGGATCAACCAATTCATTAGGGCCAACACAGTACGCCTTGTTGGTGATAATATTGAGAACCCGGGAGTAGTTCCGTTGTCCAGAGCTTTGAAGCTGGCTGATGAAATGGAGCTTGACCTCGTTGAAATATCACCAAATGCCGATCCGCCTGTTTGCAAAATAATTGATTATCAAAAATTTCTTTATCAACAGAAAAAAAAGCAGAAAGAAATTAAGGCCAAAACGGTAAAGGTCGTAATTAAAGAGATCCGTTTCGGACCTAATACAGATGAACACGATTTCAATTTCAAGCTGAACCACGCTAAGAAATTTTTGTCAGATGGTGCAAAAATCAAGGCATTTGTGTTTTTCAAAGGGAGAACAATTCTGTTCAAGGAAAAGGGAGAAATACTACTCCTGAGATTTGCCCAGGAACTTGAAGAATACGGAAAAGTTGAGCAATTGCCGAAGCTCGAAGGTAAAAGAATGACCATGTTCATCGCACCTAAAACAATGAAGAAAAAGAAATAGTAACCAGTTAAATTATATGATGCAATGCCTAAGATGAAGACGAATTCGGGGGCGAAAAAGCGTTTCGTGCTAACCGGAACAGGAAAGATAAAAAGGAAACATGCCTATAAAAGCCATATCCTTACAAAAAAATCTACAAAAAGAAAGAGGAACCTGACCTATTTCACGCTGGTGAGCAAGCCCGATGAAAAGAATGTAAAGTTATTGCTTGCAATTAAATAGTATTAATAAATCATTTGTTAATCAGAGTGTACCAGCATCAAAGAGTCCGGAAAGCGGAACGCTGGGCATTCATAATGTAAAAGTAAGATGCCAAGATCAGTTAATGCAGTAGCATCCAGACAAAGAAGGAAGAAGGTGCTGAAGCAGGCCAAAGGTTACTTTGGCAGAAGAAAGAATGTATTTACGGTAGCAAAAAATGCGGTTGAAAAGGGTTTGCAGTACTCCTACCGTGACCGCAGAAAGAAGAAAATAGCATTCAGGGGGCTTTGGATACAAAGGATAAATGCCGCGGTGAGACAGCACGGAATGTCCTACTCTGAGTTTATAGGAGCAGCAGGGAAAAAGGGAATTGAGCTTAACAGGAAAGTACTTGCAGACCTGGCCATGAACCACCCTGAAGCATTCAAAGCCATAGTAGATAAAGTTAAAAAATAGATATCTGATAGGTGATATGCCAAAGCCATCTCTGCTTAAATGTATGAGAGGGCTTTTTTTTTGTTATACCTTGCCGGCAGAATTAATGGCAAATACCTCATATATACTTAAAAACACATACAAATGCGAACTGTAATAATCGGATACGGCAAAATGGGCAGGGCTATAGAAAAAGCCGCCATGGAAAGAGGGCATAAGGTCATTCTGAAAATTGACAAATATAACAGTGATCAGTTAATCCCGGACATGATAGGAGGAGCCGATGTGGCTTTCGAATTTTCAACACCTGAAACTGCCGAAAGCAACGTAAATGCATGCATTGATGCCGGCGTACCGGTTGTATGCGGAACAACGGGATGGACTG
This sequence comes from Bacteroidales bacterium, assembly GCA_007131165.1. Taxonomy (GTDB): domain Bacteria; phylum Bacteroidota; class Bacteroidia; order Bacteroidales; family PUMT01; genus PXAP01. The sequence goes on from SLRB01000283.1 coordinate 18,730, forward strand.
ACAGGCTTGCCGTTTCAGAAACACGGTGCAAAGAAACCGGGGGGACATTTTTATATGGCTCCAATTTCAGTATAGGAGTTAATATTATGTTCCAGATTAACCGCTGGCTTGCAGAAGTAATGAATAAATTTCCGGAATTCAGCCCCTCAATATCAGAAATCCACCACATTCATAAGAAAGATTCGCCGTCGGGGACTGCCGTTACGCTAGCCGGAGACATTTCTGAAAAAAGCACAAGGATAAAGAACTGGACAAATGAACATACTGATGATCCTGATATCCTGGATGTAATATCAGAAAGAACCGGGGAAGTGCCGGGGACACATACCGTAACATATAAATCTCCCCTTGAAATACTTGAGATCAGCCACCGGGCACTCGACAGAAGTGTTTTTGCTGCAGGTGCAGTTATGGCTGCAGAATTTCTAAAAGAAAAAACAGGAGTATTCAGGATGGAAGATCTGTTAAAATTTTAACTGACGGGATAATGAACGGTCTTTTCGAAAAGTACCCGGAAGGTTCATGGATCAGGTTTGCAATAGCCTCAACCCTGCTTGTGCTGTGGGTTGTATGGCTGGGTAACATCTGGCTTCTTGCGGGTATCCCAATACTCTTCGATCTTCTTGTAACAAAAAAGATCCCATGGCTTTTCTGGAGGAAGGAAAGCCTGGTAAAAAACCGTGTTGCAATTGAATTTATTGACGCGGGGGTTTTCGGACTGCTTGCGGCCGGCATTATCCGGATATTTTTCATAGAGGCATACTCCATACCGACTTCATCGATGGAAAGATCGCTTCTTCCGGGAGATTATCTGTTCGTGAGCAAGGTAAGTTACGGACCAAAACTTCCAAACACTCCTGCATCTTTCCCTTTTGCTCATCATACCCTTCCTCTTACCAGAAACATACCCTCATATATAGAATGGATAAACAGGCCCTATAAGAGGCTGGCAGGATTGTCAGAGATCAGGCACAATGATATTATCGTCTTCAACTTCCCTGAAGGAGATACTGTGGTTGCCCAGTATCCCGACCAGAGCTATTATGCATTGATCAGACAATACGGGAGAGAATTCATCCATGATAAATTCGACCTCCGCACCAGGCCTGTAGACAGAAGGGAAAATTATATAAAACGGTGCGCAGGCCTGCCTGGTGACACAATATTGATAACTGGTGGAAGGCTTTATATAAACGGCCTGCCGGAACCGGCAAATAACAACATACAATATGAATATTTTGTCCGGACCGACGGTACCCGAATTGATGACGACCTGTTCGACATATTGGATATTCCGGAACACAGCATAAAATTCAACCGAGAAAGATCGCTTTATGAATTGTCGCTTACCACCGACCTTACAAAGGAAATTGCAGGCTTGCCGAATGTATTGTCGGTAAACCGGTACGAGAACAGGAACCCCTATTCAGGCATACATACTATTTTCCCTTTTCACAGAAACTACCCGTGGAATGAAGATCATTTCGGCCCCATTACTGTTCCCGGCAGGGATATGGTGGTTGACCTCACCCCTGCAAATCTCCCCCTCTACAGACGAATAATAACCCTGTACGAGGGCAACGAACTTGAGCTGATTAATGATAAGATATACATCAACGGTCAGAGAACGCAAACTTACCGGTTTAATATGGATTATTACTTTGTACTGGGTGATAACAGGCATAACTCGGCAGATTCAAGATTCTGGGGATTTGTGCCCGAAGATCACGTAGTTGGCAAAGCAGTAATGATATGGCTTTCGCTCGACAGCGAACAAAAATTCCCAAAGAACATCAGATGGGAGAGAATGTTTAAAAGCATTGATTAACTTTAACACCATTATGCAAAAATTAAATAGCCTTATGGAGTTTATTAAAAAACACGCATCCCGCATCAGGTTTGGGATTGCTTCACTGGCATGGATCTTATGGGTCATCTGGCTGGGTAATTATTGGTTTCTCCTCGGACTGCCAATCATATATGATATTTATATAACTAAGAAGGTAAACTGGACTTTCTGGAAAAAGCGTGAAGGAAAAAACAGCACATTTATTGAATGGCTTGACGCTCTCATATATGCAGTTATAGCTGTAACATTCATAAATATTTTCTTTTTCCAGAATTACAAAATACCCACAGGTTCAATGGAAAAAGAACTACTCATCGGCGATCACCTGTTTGTAAGCAAGTTAAGCTATGGCCCGCGAACTCCTATGACCCCGATATCATTCCCTTTCGCACACCATACACTTCCGCTTACAAGGTTCACAAAATCTTATGTAGAATGGGTTCAGTGGCCTTACAGGAGGCTTGCCGGGTTAAGGGATATTAAGAACAACCACATAGTGGTATTCAACTTTCCTGAAGGAGATACTGTAATACTGGAAATGCAGAACCAGAGTTATTATGCAATTGTGAGACAATTTGCCAATGAGCTTTATGAAAGAGACCTTTATACGCAATCTGAGCTGAGAGGCACGGGCTATTACAAATCGGAAGCCCGCAGATTCCTTGAGCAGCAATACAATATTACTGCAAGACCGGTAGATAAAAGAGACAATTATATTAAACGCTGTATCGCAATACCGGGTGATACACTTGAGATCACAGGCGGCGAAGTATTCATAAATGGAGAATCTGCAGATAGCGGACTGGAAAATCTTCAGTTTCAACACATTGTGCGCACTGACGGAACTCCGCTTAATATGCGGTCACTTGAAAGGCTTGGGATATATCCGACAGATGTCACCAGGTCTTCGTCATCTGAATATTATATATCCATAAATGAAGAAAAGGTTGAAAATTTAAAAAATTTCAGAAATATTACATCAGTAACCCGGTGGGAAAATCCCCCGGGCAATTTTTCCCGTGCTGTCTTCCCGCATGACCCGGCACATCCATGGAACGAGGACAATTTCGGCCCTCTTGTTATACCTGCAAAAGGCGCTACAGTGACTATAGACACCAATAATATATCGCTGTATGCCAGAATTATCAATGCATATGAATTAAATGACCTGGAAATCAAGGATGGTAATATTTACATAAACGGCGAAATAGCCCGCTCGTACACATTTGAAATGAACTACTATTTTATGGTCGGAGATAACAGGCACAACTCCCTTGACTCCAGGTACTGGGGTTTTGTACCGGAAGACCACGTGGTTGGCCGGCCGGTTTTCATATGGCTTTCATTGGACAGCAACAGGTCAGGAATCAGGCGGGTGCGTTGGAACAGGCTGTTTTCAGGAACAGGATAAAGTACAATCCTGACCCATTCAGGCAGGCAGTAATAAAATACAATAACCCGGAAGAAACATTACTGCAGGTTAAGTATACGTGGAAAGAGTTTTGTGCTATAATTAATCAGAACGGGAAATCCTCAAAATCCACTTCCCTCTCCACTCTTTCGGTTTCCGGTCTGTCGGCTATCTTATGCCTTGGATTGCCATCAACATAAATCGCCCTGTAGGGGCGGGTGGGACAAATATATTCACAGGCTCCGCATCCTATACACGTTGATTCATCAACCTCAGGTATGGTAAGCTCACCTATATAGGGTACCATATCGCAGGCCCGGGTGGGACAGTGTTCAGAACAAGCACCGCAGGAGGTATTGTCGGTATATACTACACAATTTTCCCTCTCAAATTTTACTACGCCTATCTGGGTTACATGCTTCTCATCAACCGTCAGCGGCAGTATAGCCCCGGTTGGGCAAACCTCTCCGCAGGATGTACAATCAAAATTGCAAAAGCCGGCATGAAAATCCAAACGTGGTTGTAAAAATCCGCCTACTCCATATTCCAGCAGTGAAGGTTGAATAACGTGCGTGGGGCATACACTGACACAAAGAGTGCAGGCAGTGCAGGCTTTGTTGAAATGTTCCAGTGAGACGGATCCCGGTGGTGAAACAGGATAATTTTTCTCTTCAGGTATTGTCGTATCCTGTTCGGGTTCTGGAATATCTTCAACAGTTGCCCTGGCAAACCTGTTAATCCCGAACAGCATCATAATCGATGTCAGTATAAAGTTACGTTTTGAACCATCAACTTGTAAGTTTTCATTGGCGGCGGAAGGTGACGGTGATTTTTTCAGTGATGTGAACGGGTTAAGTGTCGTCATATTGAATTTATTCCCGTGGTTGATTGAATATTTCACTGCATTGTCCGGACATATCTTAAGGCAGTTGTAACATGCAACACACCGGGAAAAATCAACACTCGCCTCCCTGAAACTCATACAAGATGATTTGCATATCCTGTCACATCTGCCACATTTGCTACATGCCTGTTCGTCAATATATATCTGAAAAAATGAGAACTTTGAAATATATCCAAGCAGGGTGCCAACCGGACAGACGGTGTTGCAATATAACCTGCCATATTTAATAGACAGCCAGACAACAAGTACAAGCATCAGGATCGGGAAAACATAAACCTCCCATCTTATTGCCGGAATAGTTACCGGGTAAAGGGCATAAATCCCACCGGACATAAGAATTGGAGACAACCAGTTATTTACTCCCAAAGCACCAGGTTTTGCAAAATATGTGACAAACCTCCCGAAGTTACTGTATGGGTCAAGCAGGTTGAGGACCAGGATACTGCCAAACACCATAAATATTACAGTCAGACCGAGCAAAGAATAACGTAGTATATTGTGGGGCTTTGCATACCTGTAGGGCCATTTTTTCCTGCGGAGTTTAACCGAAAACCATGAAACAACATCCTGAAAGATACCAAGCGGACAAATTGTTGAACAGTACACTCTGCCGAAAAGCGCTGTTAATATCAAAATAACCAGGAAGCCGAGAGCTGAAATACCAGCCACCTGGATCATCTTTACTACCGATGGGGCAAACTGAAGAAACAGGAAAGATGATATGAAATTTTCGGAAAAGGAATGTCTGAAATCGATGAAAATAAGAGTAGCAATTATCAGGAAAAATAGAGATATTAATACCCTTAGGGGTTTCAGGTTTTTTGCTGACATATCCTGCAAATTGTTATTAAAGCTAAATAAACGAAGATTCTTCACTTAAACAGCAAACCCTGCACGGTTTGATAAAGACCATTCCGGCAGGGTCGCATAATGACATCCGGGTGTTATACCACAATTCTGCGTATTGACAGGTTTTCGAGTTCCATGGTGCCAACTCCCAGTTCATGCGCTAACCTGATATGCCCAATCTGGTGAGGTTCAGCCCCGAAAAGGCGGGCCGAGGCAGCATCAGCAGCAACCATATCGGGAGAAACAACCAATGATTTCATCATCACGATATCATCTTCAGAGACCCCTCTGGGGCCATTCTGCATCATAACACGGTATGCATCTACTATGTTCAGGTCAGGCTTCCGCCATGTACCGAAATCAGCAATACACTGCTGCAGATTGTTTCTGTGCCACCATCTCCTGTCCCATATGATACCCATCAGATTCTTGAGAGATATGGTTATTTGCGCACCCCCATGATGCTTCAGCACCGGGACATTTATAAATACATCAGTATTCAGTACAAGTTCATGTACTTTTGCCTCTTTGAGTTGTATGCCGCCGGGGACCGAAACATCCTGGAAAAACCTTTCATCATTGCCCGGAAGTATCCTCCCTCCTGCTTCATTAACTGCAGCTTCAATACCACTGTTCTGGTAGCTTCTTCTCCAGTTATCACAGGTATGGTCGAAAACAACAACTTCCCTGGCACCAGCTTCATAGCATTTTTCAATAATCCTTTTTACAAGTCCGGGATTTGTATTGGCTCCCCTTTCGGGAATAACATCCCAGCCAATATTTGGTTTGACAAGGACTGACTGATTGGGCTTCACCCAGTTGCCCAGTCCTCCCATCGCTTCCATTGCCCGGTCGAACATCTCTTCGGGCTCACCTCCCCTTACAGCAACAAGATCATAGGGAGTATCTGCCTCAGGCATTTCACTTCCGAACAGTTTATTATAACCTGTAAAGGATAATGCCGAACCGGCAACGAAACCGGCTCCTACTGATTTTCTTAAAAATTCACGTCTTTTCATATTCTGTTAATTAATATCCAAAATAGTAGTTTCTTTGCTTTTGCAAACCTGTTTCCTGACTGTTTACTCCCGGTGTTTCCGTAAAAAATATTATAAACCATGTTTTAAATACCGGTCGGATTGAAAAAAAA
>SLRB01000296.1 GCA_007131165.1 Bacteroidales bacterium
TATGATGGCGTCAACAGGGTCGCCGTTATATATAAGAAATCCTCCTGTATCGAGTATCAGAAGATTGTCGAACATCTTGAATATATCGGATGATGGCTGATGGATTACGACGAAGATCAGTTTCCCTTTGAGGGCAAGTTCCTTCAGGAGGTCGAGTATGTTTTCTGAATCTCTTGAAGACAGACCGGAAGTAGGCTCATCGAGAAAAAGTATGGCCGGCTCCCTGATTAGCTCAAGTGCTATATTCAGGCGTTTTCGTTGTCCGCCGCTTATTTTTTTATTAAGCGGGCTTCCAACCTGGATATTCCTTATTTCGTAAAGGCCCAGCTGCTGTAGCAGGTTGTTTACGGTAGTTTCTATCTGCTCATCCGAGTAATGGTCAAAGCAGAGTTTGGCGTTGTACAAAAGATTCTGGTAAACCGTAAGCTCTTCTATAAGCAGGTCGTCCTGGGAAACATGGCCGATGAGGCCTTCAATTTCCTCAGGTTCCATGTGTATGTCGATGTTGTTTACCAGCACCTTTCCCTTGTATGGTTTAAGGCTGCCGTTGAGAACATTAAGCAGGGTTGATTTTCCCGAGCCGCTGGACCCCATAATGCCTATAAGGCGTCCGGATTCTTCTGTAAATGATAGTCTTTGTAATCCTACATCACCTCCCCTGAAACGGTATTCGATGTCCTTCACCTCGAACAATATCCTGTTTTCGTTCAGGTGGGGACTGAAGGTGCTGACCACGTCGCTGAAATAAACAGGTTTTATCCGGGGGTTCCTGATCGATGTCCCGCTGTCAAACACATAAACCTTGTCCTGTTGTATGAGCTGAGAGTTGAGGTACATCTCGCTTCTGCCAATATACCTTACCAGGTACATACTGACTTCAGATACAGCCAGCACCCTGATCTGCCCCTCAATTCCTTCCCGGTAAATATGCCTTGTCTCTCCGCAGTCAAATTCAGAGTTATTGTCAACTACGAGAATGCTGCCTGACCTTGGTATATCTTCAAAGGGAAGGAGGACAAAGTTCTTCATGTTTTCGTATTCACCTTCCGGAATGTTGAATGCTCCTGCAACTGTGCTGAGGAACTCAAATTCCTGTCCGGTGATTGTTTCACTGTCGCTTTTGACAAATTCAAGGAGATTTACAAAAACGATGGTTTTTTGTCGCTGAGTAAGTTCTTCGTTGATCTTTGTGCATATTACAAGAACGCGGACTGAGCTGGAGGCAGTCCGTTTTTTTCTCTTGACCCCCTCACCGGCTTTTTCCTGGTGAATTTTGTAAAAGTTGTCGAATACCTCCAGATATTCGTCTGCAAGCTCCTGGCTCAACAGCTTTTTCAGGAATGACTCGACTACCGGTCTTCTGTCTGTCTTATTGCTTTCAGGCCGGGCAATAATGGCAAAAAGCTGCATTAAGGCTCTCAGAATTTGCTGGCTCATGATTAAGGATGGGGGTGATGCATAATTATCTATAAGGTATAAATGATCAGGCAATAAAAGTAGAAAAATTATTTTTCAATACCAATCAACACCTGCTCACTCCATTCAGTACGCGTAAGCTTGTTTATAATAAGCTCCGGCAACCTTTTACCGGGTATAAGGCTGGTTTGGTTCATCACTCTTTGATTGCTATATTGCACCTGAAAAAAATAACCTGTTTGTTTAACCAAAATCCTAAACAATGAGATTAGCAACTTTTATTATGCTTTTTGCTGTTTTTTCTGCAGGGGCACAGGATCTTCCCGTTAAGTGGGAGGAGCTTTTGGCAAGTGACTGGGATAGAGCACTTGAGAAATCAGGCTATACCTGTATTCTTCCGATGGGTGTTCTTGAGAAGCACGGACCTCACGCGCCAATGGGCTCGGATATTATTCATGCCCGTCAATGGGCAGAGCGTGCTGCAAATACCGAATATGCCGTAGTATTTCCAGAGTTCATTTACGGACAGGTGTACGAAGCGATGCATCAGCCGGGTACCTTTACAATACCGAGCGGCCTTATGTGGGACCTGTTACAGGCAACTGTTGATGAGATCGCCCGGAACGGATTTAAAAGAATACTTATTCTTAACGGACATGGGGGAAATAATAACTTCATAAGGTACTTTATCCAGGCGCAGCTGGAAAAGAGACGTGATTTCGCGGTCTACCTTCATACGCCATCTTCAGATCCTGAACTGAACGAGAAAATCAGGCAGATGAGAAAGTCCGATCCCTCATATGACGGCCACGCCGGTGAACGTGAGACTTCAACTCTTCTGTACCTCCGGCCGGACCTTGTTATCCAGGAAAGGGCCGATGATGAGTCAGGGAAGAACCAGGCAAGGCTCAACCTGCCCAACCTGTATACCGGGATCTGGTGGTATGCCAGCTATCCTAATCATTATGCGGGTGAAGGGTCAGCCGGTTCATATGAGCTGGGCAAACTTATAACCGATCATTATGTAGAGACCATTGTCAGGAATCTCAAAGTGATTAAAAATGATGACAAGACTCTTGAACTGCAGAATGAGTTTTACGACAGGGTAGAAAAGGGGTTCAGGTAATGGCGGGCGGCCGGTTACGAGGCATCCTGCCATAATTGGCCTGCATAAATCATATTTTAAGGGGGACTGATAATGCCTTTAAGTTATAACCTGGCATTTCTGGTCCCTTTTATTATTTATATTTATCCTGTAAAAAACAAGAGGCCAGAATATTGTTTCAAAAAATACAAAAATCTGACCTTTAGATGATTATGTATGTTGTTGAAAGCTCCCTTAGCTTTTTATCCAGGATGCCTGATTGACTGACGTAGTATGATGCGGGTTTCATTTGCCTGGTAAACTTATTCATGCCATTGAGAACACACGTAACATACCGGAGGATCCTGAATATAGCCTATCCTATAATACTCGGGAGTATTGCGCAGAACTTTATCAATGTTATCGATACGGCTTTTCTTGGCAGGCTTGGAGAGATTGAGCTTGGTGCTGCGGCTATCGGCGGAGTTTTTTATCTGACCGTAATCATGTTCGGATACGGGCTGGGACTGGGTACGCAGATCATCGTTGCAAGAAGGGCAGGAGAGGAGAGGAACAACCGGATCGGGATTGTTGTTGAACACTCCCTTGCAACGCTCATTGCATCATCTGTAATAATTATAGCCCTGATCAGGTTTTTTTCTCCTTCATTCTTCACGCTTATAATAAGCTCCCCTGCAATATTGGAGGCGACCTGCGATTATATGCATTACAGGAGTTGGGGGATACTGTTTGCATTTGTTAACATGGGGTTTAATGCTTTTTATATTGGTATTGCAAAAACCCGGGTAATAACATGGTCAACCATTTTCATGGCTGCTGTAAATATTATCCTGGACTGGCTGCTGATTTTCGGCAACCTTGGATTTCCCGGTCTCGGAATAAAGGGTGCGGCGATTGCTTCAGTCTGTGCCGAGTTCTCTGCCACCCTGTTCTTTATTTTTTACACTGCAGTTTTTACCAATACAAAAAGGTACCGGTTATTCAGGTTCTCCGGGCTAAACTCCGCCCTTTGGCTAAGGCTTGTCAGATTGTCGTTCCCGGTTATGCTTCAGAATGTTATTTCACTGGCGGTATGGTTTGCATTTTTTGTATTTGTTGAAAAAATGGGAGAGACAGAGCTGGCTGTATCCAATATTATCAGGAGTATTTATATTATCCTTATGATACCTATCTGGGGGTTTGCAGCAGCATCAAACACTCTTGTCAGCTTCCTTATAGGCCGTGGTCTGCAGGAAGAAGTGGTACCTGTTGTTTATAAAACATCGTGGCTATGCTTTATCATGGTATTGATTCTTGTTGCTGGGGGGCTCCTGTTCCCCGGCGAAATAATCGGGGTTTACACTGACGACCCCCGCCTGGTTGCCAGCTCCATGCCCGTTATGTATGTTGTAAATGTATCGGTAATCTCTTTTGCATTTGCCATGGTTTTCCTAAATGCGGTCTCGGGCACCGGTAAGACCCAGATCGCCCTGCTTATTGAGGTTTTTGTTATATCAATCTACCTTATAGCTGCTTACGCCTTCTCGAATGTGTTTATGTTTTCTGTTGCAGTAGTATGGACAGTCGAATTCCTTTATGCAAGCCTTGTTTTTCTGTTTTCTTTTATATACCTGAGATCCAACAGATGGATGAAGGATATTACGCATATATGATTGCCAGGATGCCTGGCGCATGACAAGTTGGCTTAAAAACAGAGAGCTGAGGCGACAAATTAGCGTATTGCGTGCAATTTATTACTCCGGCAGTGATTTTGATAGATTATCAGGTGGTCATGTTTAACTAATCAAAAACTCAGATAAGATAAGATATGAATCTTAATAATTTCACTATAAAGTCACAGGAGGTGCTGCAGCATGCTTTTACGGTAGCTTCGGGATACGGGCACCAGGCTGTTGAAACGGGCCATATCATGAAGGCCCTGTTAACCTCTGATGAGCATGTTACGGGCTTTTTACTGAAGAAGCTCAATGTTAATGCCGGGAATTTTTCCAGGGTTATCGAAAAAATTGTAGAATCTTACCCGAAGGTATCGGGTGGCGACCAGTATTTGTCGTCTCAGGCATCGTCAGCGCTCCAGAAAGCCATAAGCCAGTCGCGGGAGGCCGGCGATGACTATGTATCTATAGAACACTTGCTGATGGGATTGTTCCTTGCCGGCGACCAGGTTTCACAAGTAATGAAGGACTCCGGAATTACATCCGATGATTTGAAAAAAGCCATAGCCGAACTAAGGAAAGGTGCCAAAGCCACAAGCCAGTCGGCCGAAGACAGTTTCAACGCTCTTGGGAGATTTGCCATGAACCTTAATGAAATGGCACGCGCAGGCAAACTGGATCCGGTTATTGGCAGGGATGAGGAGATAAGGCGTATCCTGCAGATCCTTTCGAGGCGGACAAAAAACAACCCCATACTTATAGGTGAGCCGGGCGTTGGTAAAACAGCCATTGCCGAAGGGCTGGCTCACAGGATTGTAGATGGAGACGTTCCTGATAACCTGAAAACAAAACAGGTCCATTCACTCGATATGGGTGCCCTGGTTGCCGGGGCAAAATATAAAGGTGAATTCGAGGAACGACTGAAGGCAGTTGTAAAAGAGGTTGTTGAGTCAGATGGCGAAATCGTGATGTTTATTGATGAGATACATACCCTGGTTGGAGCAGGGAAAAGCGATGGTGCAATGGATGCTGCCAATATACTTAAACCTGCTCTTGCCCGGGGCGAGCTCAGGGCGATCGGGGCGACGACCCTGAATGAATACCAGAAGTATTTTGAGAAAGACAAAGCCCTGGAAAGAAGGTTCCAGATCGTAATGGTTGATGAACCGGATGTAATGAGTGCGATTTCAATCCTGAGAGGCCTCAAGGAGAGGTATGAAGCACACCACAAGGTACGGATAAAAGATGATGCAATTATTGCTTCTGTTGAGTTGTCCCACAGGTATATTACCGAAAGGTTCCTGCCTGACAAAGCAATTGACCTTATTGATGAAGCTGCTTCCAAGCTCCGGCTTGAAATGAATTCGGTTCCTGAGAATATTGATGAGATTGAAAGAAGGATAAAGCAGCTTGAGATAGAGCGTGAGGCTATTAAACGCGAAGGTGACAAAGAAAAAGCAAAGGAATTGTCGGGGTCACTTGCAAATCTTAACGAAGAGAGAAAAAAGCTTCGTGCTGCATGGGAGAATGAACGAAATATGATAAGCGACATCCAGCGTTACAAGGAGGCTATAGAAAATATGAAGGTTGAAGCTGCCCAGGCAGAAAGGATGGGTGATTACGGGACAGTGGCCGAACTGAGGTATGGCCGGATCAAAGAGGCTGAAGAGAAAATTGATAAACTGAATAGTGAGTTAAGAGAGTTGCAGGGGGAGGATGCTTTGATACGGGAAGAAGTTGATTCGGAGGATATAGCAGAAATAGTTTCCAGATGGACAGGAATCCCGGTCAACAGGATGCTGCAGAGTGAAAGGGAAAAACTTCTTGCGCTCGAAACGGAGTTGCATAAGCGGGTCGTTGGTCAGGATGAAGCACTGCAGGCTGTGTCTGATGCCGTCAGGCGAAGCAGGGCAGGGTTGCAGGATTCGAAGCGCCCTGTTGGTTCGTTTATATTCCTTGGGTCGACCGGTGTGGGTAAAACTGAACTGGCCAGGGCTCTCGCCGAGTTTCTGTTTGATGATGAGAACCTGATGACAAGAATAGATATGTCGGAGTACCAGGAGAGACATTCTGTGTCAAGACTCATAGGGGCACCCCCTGGTTATATTGGTTATGATGAGGGGGGACAGCTAACCGAAGCGGTCAGGAGAAAACCCTATTCAGTTGTCCTGCTTGATGAAATTGAAAAAGCTCACCCCGATGTATTCAATATATTATTACAGGTTCTTGATGACGGCCGTTTAACTGATAACAAGGGCAGGCTTGTGAATTTCCGCAACACCATAATAATTATGACATCGAATGCAGGCTCCGACATAATACAGGCAAACTATGACAGTATGAACGGAACGGGCCGGGATGAAATGTTCGAAAAATCGAGGAGAGAGGTGTTTGCGCTGCTGCGAAAGACTATCAGGCCTGAATTCCTGAACCGTGTTGACGATATTATAATGTTCAAGCCTCTTGAAAAGGATGAAGTTCGCCAGATAGTGATGCTGCAGTTTGAACATGTAAAAAAGATGCTTGCTTCAAATAATGTTACAGCTGAGATAACCGACAGTGCAATTGATCTGATTACCCGGCTCGGGTATGATCCTCAATATGGCGCAAGGCCTGTAAAAAGAGTTATGCAGAAGTATATCCTTAATCAGTTGTCAAGGCAAATAGTTGCAGGTAATGTGGATAAGGGTGAAATGCTTGAGATAGATGCCCGGGAAGACGAACTGGTATTCCGGAACAAGTCCTGATGGCACTTCGAAGCTAAATGGACAGTGGTGCGGGTTTAACAGGCGATCATCATTCAAAACTGTCCAGGCACCCCTCCCGGGTTTCGTGAATCTCGAAAACAGTGTGGAGCTGAAGCAGCCTGAACACTCTCAGGACATCAGGTCTGATGTTGCATATCTTGAATGAGCCGGAATTATTCCTGGACTTTCTGAATACAGAAATGAGAGCACCAAATCCCATACTGTCTATGAACGTTATGTTTCCAAGATCCAATATAATGCGCGTTCCCGGCTCCTGAAAATTAACATACATTTCTTCCTTTAACTTTTCTGCATTAACCGCGTTGAGCCTGGCAACCTGATCAAACGAGCAGATTATTATTCCGTTCGAGATTTCGGTTTTAAGCATCTTTTTTAATTTAAATTGTTCTGGCAACCTGTCTGAGCTCTTCTATTGAAAGTGTGAACTGCACAGTAATTTTTTCAACATAATCACTGTAAAGGTCCGGATCTTTACCTTCTTTTGCAAGATGTTCAAGTTGTTTCAGATCTTCCGCAAGGTTTTTCAGACCCATTATTGAGGCCGAAGCTTTTGCTTTATGGGCAAGCTTTCCCAATGCTTCATGGTCATCCGAATCCAGGTATGTTTTCATACGTTCAAGGTATCCGGGAACTTCAGCATTATAAATGTCTATCATTTCAAGCATCATCTTCCTGTCTCCACCTGACATTTCATTCAGGTATTCAAGGTTTATATACTTATACTTCATTCCGGCTCCTTCTTAATTCGGTGTTTTTCCCATCTATAAAAATAGAGGTTTTTTGGTAATATGTTATATCGGCTAAGTCATTTTTTTTCATGCGGCTGTGTGTAATTTAAGCTGAAAAAATTCATGTATATTTCTTCTGTAAAAAAAGCCGAAATTTTGTTCTAAAAAAATACAAAATTTCGACTTACAGAAGGAACCGCTTCGCTTTACCATAAAATTTTTTCATGCGTCTGTGTGAAATTTACGCAGAAAAA
>SLRB01000026.1 GCA_007131165.1 Bacteroidales bacterium
GTTGAAGAGGTATATACCATTGAGATAATACCCGAACTTGGGAACAGGGCGAAAAACCTCCTGGATGACCTGGGATACGATAATATTGAGGTTATAATAGGAGACGGATATTATGGTCACCCTGAAAAGGCCCCGTTCGATGCAATAGTAGTTACAGCTGCTGCCGAATACATCCCCCCTCCCCTTGTCGAACAATTGAAGGATGGCGGGAAAATGATCATCCCGGTAGGTTCGCCTTTCCTGGTGCAGACCCTCATGCTTGTAGAGAAAAAGGGTGAAAGAATTACCACCACTAACCTTATGCCTGTACGTTTTGTGCCTTTTACAAGGGAGGATTAAGCTGCAAATGAGTGGGTGAAGTAAATTTTAGGATATGATAAGGAGATTATACCTGGGAATCGGATTACTTTCGGCATCAATCATAGCTTTTCAGTTAACCCTTATGCAGGTGCTCTCCATAATACAGTGGAGTCATTTTGCATACATGGTTATATCTGTCGCACTCCTTGGCTTTGGGGCAAGCGGAACACTTCTTGCCATTACAAGGGATTGGTTTGTAAGACGCATCCATTCGATCCTGCCTCTGCTCATGGTTTTGTCAGGTGCGTCTATGTCGCTTATAATGCTGGTTTCTTCAACGGTTTTCGGAGGTTTTGATTCATACCTGCTGTTTGTCGACCGCAGCCAGATATTTACCCTTCTCATAACCTATTTTGCCTTCTTCATTCCCTTTTTCCTGGGAGCGCTGGCAATAGGGCTTGTATATATTCACTATGTGGAAAAAATAGGTCCGCTTTATTTTGCCGATCTCATGGGCTCCGGTATAGGGGGATTGCTCATGCTTCTGCTTTTCTGGGTGTTTTCGCCTGCACAGTTACCTTCAGCTGTGGGAGTGCTTCCTGTAATTGCAGGTGCCCTTATAATACCACAGGATCTTCGTACCCGTTTTATACCTCTTCTTGCTGCTGCAGTAATACTGCCAGTAATTCTGGTGATAAGGCCCCCCTCCCTGCCAATGTCTGAATACAAAAGTCTTTCGGGAGCCATGAACCTGCCCGATGCAGAGATTGTTAAGGAGATGAGCAGCCCTTACGGCCAGCTAAATGTGGTAAGGTCGCCGGCACTTCGTTATGCTCCTGGACTGAGTCTCACCTTTACAGGGAATGTTCCGGTACGTGACGTGATATTCAATAATGGCAACTGGTTCGGTCCGGTTATTGAATGGTCAGAAACCGACACAAGCCATTTTCTCGACTATACAACCAATAACCTGCCCTATGTTATTGGGAAACCCGGGCATCTCCTGCTGCTCGATGCAGGAACAGGGCTTTTTGCCGCTCATGCACTCACCATGGGTGTTGAGAATGTTACAGCTGTCGAACCGAACAGGGTAGCTGTTAACCTACTCAAAAATGAGCTTGCCCCAATGATAGATTCAATGTATCACCTGCCCGGGGTCAGTCCCGTTACTATCCATTCACGCAGCTACCTCCTGGCAGATGATAATCTATATGACCTGATTATCCTCCCCACATCAGAAACTTTTGGTGGCACCTCAGGGATAAATGCACTGGAGGAACAGTTCATCCTGACATTGGAGGCTATATCAGAAATGCGTGGCAGGCTGTCCGAATACGGTATGATCTCAATTACATCATGGATGGATTATCCGCCGAGAAATACGCTCAAGCTGCTGGCAACGCTTGTTGAGGCCCATGAGGCTGAAAGTGATAACCCAGTTGAAGACCATATTGTTGCAATACGCGGTTGGGGAACTATCACGTTCGTACTCAAGAAATCGCCCGTTACAAGTGAGGATGCAAACAATATCAGGGAGTTTTGCCACAATATGTTTTTTGACCCTGTGTTGCTTCCGGGACTCGATCCGGCAGAACTTTCTGTTTATAATCAGCTGCAGGACGACGATTTTTTTTCGTATGTTGACAATATAATGTCTGAAAACAGGGAGGATTTCTACAATGAATATGATTTCAACATACGGCCGGCTACCGATAACATCCCATATTTCTCCCAATTCCTTAAATTAAACCGGTACAGGAAGATGGGTGAGGTATTCGGTCAGTCTTCGGTGCCGTTTCTTGAAATAGGGTATCTTGTAGTTATCATTACTTTCCTGCAAATAACCGCTGCCGCAATAATATTGATAATACTCCCCCTGTTCGCACTTGGGTGGAAGGGAGGTGGCAAAGCTTATACAGTTTTGCATTTCAGTGGTATCGGACTGGGGTTTATGTTTATCGAGATAACCCTTATCCAGCAATTTATCCTTTATTTTGGCAATCCCATATATGCCGCCGCAGCAGTTCTGAGCGGCATGCTGATCTGTTCAGGGGCAGGTAGTTA
Organism: Bacteroidales bacterium; assembly: GCA_007131165.1. GTDB lineage: Bacteria > Bacteroidota > Bacteroidia > Bacteroidales > PUMT01 > PXAP01. The sequence continues at coordinate 2,365 of SLRB01000026.1, forward strand.
TGTTTCGTCAAGATTCGGTACCGGGGTAATGGATTTTGTAAGGGTTCTTTCACTTGTAATATTTTTTATTCTTCTCTATATTCTTTTTCTGACACCGCTTTTGCGTGCCACAATCAATCTGCCGTTGCTTCTGAAGGTATTCCTGTCGATCTTGTTTATATCACCTGCTGCGTTTTTTATGGGTATGCCCTTCCCTCTCGGACTGAGGAAGCTTTCGCTGCACAATAAGTCACTTATTCCATGGGCATGGGGTATAAACGGCTGCCTTTCGGTTATCAGTACAGCACTTGCCACTATTATAGCTGTAGAGGTTGGATTCCTTGCAGTAATGCTTATTGCAGCGTTATCGTACGGACTAACACTTGCCGCTAACCTTGTAAAAATATGATAACAACATCATTTACCTTTATAAATCAAAGAATAAACATCCGGCTACTGGCAGTGATGTTACTTTTTCCTTTTGTCTCATGCAGCTGCCGGATCAACGGCCAGGAAACAGCAAACGATTACGGAAACAAAACCTTTACCGTGTATATTGCCCAGCAATTCTGGCACACAGGCATAATATTCAGCATAGAAGAGGTTGACCCTGATATTTGGCCGGAAATTGAAATGTACCAGGACCGCAACAATATTGATGTAGGATGGGGCGATGAAAAATTTTACCAGGCAGAAGGAAACCCTTTTTTTCTTGCAGCAAGGGCAATGCTTTGGCCAACTCAGAGCGTAATGCAGATATATGCTTTCAACCTTCCTGTGGAATCGGCTTATCGCGGAGAAAGCAGGATATTGCGTGTACCTATGTCAGAGGAGCAATTCGAGAGGCTTACAAGATATGTTGCAGAAAGCTATATACATGATGATGAAGGTAACCCCATTACAAGCACGGCATATGGAGAAACCGACCACTATTTTATGTCAACCCGTAAGTATCATCTTTTCCGTACCTGTAATACATGGGTTGCCCGTGCATTCAAAGAAGCCGGGTTTGATGTACGAAGCTTCATGATCCTGAATGCAAATCAGCTTTACAGGCAGCTGTCAAGGATACCCGGTGCAGAATTTGTTGAATAGATGGGGGTTATCTAACCGGACTTAGGGGACTGGTCTCGCGGATAAAAATGAATGAATCATATCTTTCCGGCAATATTGTGGGCACGTAATTACCGGACTCCTGCCGTGGATTATAAACAACCCCTATTGCCCTGTGCCCGATGAACTCCGATAAGGCCGGATGCAAACGGTCCTCCTGGTCAAAAATAAGAAAGAATTGCTCATGCCCCACCTGCCCGAGAATATATTCAATACTGCCTTCAATACCCTGCGGTATCTGCATCCGGTGCATGCTTGACCCCCAGCTGCTCCCGGCATTTACTCTGCCGGTGTAGGTGCCGAATCCATTGATGAACACACGGTCTATCCCAAGCTCCTCCCGGCTTAATTTGCCTATATTTACCATATCCTGGTATCGCATAACTGTTGCATCGGCATCTCCTACGTGAGTATTGTGAGCCCATACTATTCCCCCGGAGCCTTCTCCATACCAGCTGAGCAGCCTTTTTACCGTTTCCCACATATGTGTTGCCCGGCTGTTCCATGATCCGGTATTATCTGTTATTGCCAGCCTGAAAAAATCTTCGGCGTTCTTTACTACATATGCATTCTGCTTGGCTTTTCTGAAGTCTTCCAGTTCGTCCCGGCCAACCTGGTCTGCCAGTTCCCTGAATATATCAACCACCCTTTTAAGATCATCTTCACAGGAAGGGTGCCCCCTTCCAACAACCGCCCTTGCATATGCCCATTCATCGCGGTCATAGCCGGCAAAGCACTCCATGCTTCTGTTAATCTGCCTGTGGTGTCTTTGCATATTCTCTGACGTATATTCAAGCAGGTCATCCATTGCTTCCCACTGGCCATACACGTCCATTCCATAGAAACCGATTTTCTGGTCATCCGGAAGAGCGTCATTATATTCTCTCAACCACTCAGCCAGCTCTTCAATATCTGTATTTCCCCACATCCATTCGGGCCACCGGTCAAATCGCCTGAGTACCCGCCTTGCCGAGGAGGGTGCTCCGGGGCGGCCTTTAACATATTCATTTAACCGGTATATGGATGCCCAGTCTCCTTCGACTGCAATAAAGGAAAAACCTTTTTCGGCTATAAGCCGTTTTGTTATTTCGGCCCTCCACCTGTAAAATTCAGATGTGCCGTGCGATGCTTCACCAAGGAGAACAAGGTCGCGTTCCCCGGCAGTCTCAATAATATTATCCAGGTTGCCGGCATCTTCAAACGGTACAGCTTTTTGCGAAAAATATTCTACCAGTTCCCTGGTGTCTGTGCCTGAGGACACAGAGCATTGAAATACAAGGATAATAACAAGGATAAATGCTGAATAATAAACATTTAGACGCATAGTGGACAGCTTTGATGGTTAAAAATATTTATAAAAGTACTCCAAATATTATAGATAATCAAAAATGATGTATATATTTGCAATCTGAATGTATAAATATGCAATTATAATTGCAGGAATAAGTGCTAATTATGAACAGGACTGAGCGGTTACTTGAAATAAGAAGGTTGATCCGTACAAATAAGATCGGAAACCAGGAGGAGTTGCTAAGGATGCTCACCAATAATGGTTTCACTTTTACCCAGTCAACCCTTAGCCGTGATCTTAAATTTCTTAAGGCAGGGAAAAAACCTGATGCTGAAAGGGGATTGATCTATTTTTTACCTGATGATGCAACCCCCGATTCTGATGAAGTAATGCAGGATGCCGTTAACCAGGGATACCTTTCGGTCGATTACACAGGTAATATGGCAGTAATAAAAACATTACCGGGGTTTGCAAGTGGAATAGCCTACAGGATAGACGGATTGAAAGCATTTGAAATACTGGGTACTATTGCCGGTGATGATACGATCCTGGTTATTGCCCGCGAAGGGATAAGCAGGCGGAGCCTTGAAAAGGTCCTTACTGCGGCTGTTCCGGAAACAGAATAATTTAACTGCACCTTTGAAAAGATTTTGCCAACCATAATTTCAACGATTAAATAAGACTATTATGACAGTTAAAAGAGAAAAGATCGTCCTTGCCTACAGCGGGGGACTTGATACTTCGGTTATACTTAAATGGCTCATAGACGAGGGTTATGATGTTATAGCCTACATTGCCGATGTGGGTCAGGATGATGATTTTGAAGAAGCACGTGAGAAGGCTCTGGAAATTGGAGCAACCAGGGTTTATATAGAAGATCTTAAAGAGGAGTTTGTAACGGGTTATATTTTGCCGGCCATCAAAGCCAATGCCGTTTATGAAAGCCGGTATCTTCTTGGCACAGCACTTGCCAGACCACTTATAGCTAAGAGACAAATAGATATAGCAACTTCCGAAAAGGCCGGTTATGTATCTCATGGCGCTACCGGCAAAGGAAATGACCAGGTGAGGTTTGAGTTGGCATATTACGCTCTTAATCCCAGAATAAAAGTGTTTGCACCATGGAAAGACAGGAAATTCCTTGACCGGTTCAAAGGAAGGACAGATCTTCTCAAATATGCAGAGGATAAAGGAATACCAGTTAAGGCAACACTAAAGAAGCCCTACAGCGAAGACGATAACCTGATGCACATAAGTCATGAAGCGGGGATCCTTGAAGATCCGGGTTTCAGGGCAGGCAAGGATATCATTTCGCGAATCAGGATGCCGCAGGATGCGCCTGACAAAGAGACCCATATTTCTATCACTTTCAAAGACGGAACACCTGTAAGAGTGGTTAATACCGACGATAATACCGAAAAAACAGATCCGCTCGAAATGTACTCATGGTTAAATACCCTTGGTGCAGAAAATGGTATCGGACTACTCGACATGGTCGAGAACAGGTACGTGGGGATTAAGTCAAGGGGAGTTTATGAAACCCCGGGGGCCGAGATACTGCTAAAAGCACATATGGATATAGAGGGAATAGCGATGGACAGGGAGGTAATGCGTCTCAGGAACATGTTGTCGCCTGTATTTGCCGAGCTTGTTTACAACGGATTCTGGTTCAGCCCCGAAATGGAATTCCTGATGGCTGCCGTTAATAAAAGCAAGGAGCTGATTGATGGTACTGTATATCTTACGCTATATAAAGGCAACGTGATGATTGACGGCCGGGAATCCCCCAGCTCTCTTTATGATCAGGACCTTTCAAGCATGGATATTGAAGGAGGATTCAATCAGCAGGACAGTGAAGGGTTTATTAAAATCAATGCGATCAGGCTAATGGCTCACCATGCAATAACAGTGTCCCGTCAGTCGTCGTGAACCCTCTCTGAAGGCTGCAAACAGAATCAAGTCCGGCACCGCACAGATACCGGTAATCGGGCTACCAGGTAATATACCGGAAAACCGCCGGTTTGGTGCAGATGCCTGTAACCGGGTTAACCAATTTAATAACAGATAAACTATGCAGATATGAAGCTTTGGGATAAAGGCAAGGAGACTGAGAAACTTGTGGCAGATTTTACAGCTGGCAAAGACAGCCAGATTGATTATGCGCTTGCAGCCTGGGATATTGTCGGCACCCTCGCTCATGTAAAAATGCTTGAAAAGGCGGGGCTGGTAACTGGTAAGGAGCTTCATGCACTTGAAGCGGAACTCAGGAAGATATATAGAGCCATTGAAAATGGGGATTTCATTATTGAAGAGGGTGTCGAAGATGTCCATAGCCAGGTAGAGCTGATGCTTACGGCCGCCCTTGGTGATACCGGCAAAAAAGTCCATACTGCAAGATCGAGAAATGACCAGGTGCTGGTTGACCTTAAACTGTTCACGAGGGCAGGTCTGAGGGATATTGCAGGTCTCATGCTTGAGCTTTTTTACAGGCTTTTGGATTTAAGCAACAGGCACAAGGATGTACTGATGCCAGGTTATACCCACATGCAGGTTGCTATGCCGTCCTCCTTTGGGCTATGGTTCGGTGCATGGGCTGAATGCCTTACCGAAGACATGCTCCTCCTGGAGGCTGCATACAGAATAGCCGACCAGAACCCGCTGGGGTCAGCAGCCGGATTTGGCTCCTCATTCCCTGTCGACAGGGAGTTTACAACTTCCTTACTTGGGTTTGGCAATATGCATGTGAATGTTGTTAATGCACAGATGAGCAGGGGGCGAATGGAGAAAGCAGCAGCTTTCGCAATCGGCTCAGCCGGCTCGACACTTTCCAGATTGGCAGGAGATATATGCCTGTATAGTGGTCAGAACTACGGCTTCATCAAGCTTCCTGAAAAATTCACAACAGGGTCAAGCATAATGCCACACAAAAAGAATCCCGATGTATTTGAGCTGGTACGCGCTACCGGGAACAGGCTTCAGTCGCTACCGGCCGAAATATCAATGATATGCGCCAACCTGCCGTCTGGTTACCACAGGGATTACCAGCTGATTAAGGAGACTTACCTGCCGGCATTCAGCATGTTAAGTGAAATTATCTCAGTAACAAACAGGCTGATATCAGAGATCGGTGTCAATGAGGAAATACTTGACAACAACATTTACAATGATCTTTTCAGTGTAGAGGAGGTAAACAGGCTGGTAATGGGCGGCATGCCGTTCAGGGAGGCTTACCGGACCGTTGCAGGAAAGATAGATGCAGGTGGCTTCAAACCCCTTACAGGTATAGATCATACCCACTCCGGCAGCATCGGCAATCTTTGCAATGAGTTGATCGAAGCGAAAATGGAAAAGATAATGTCGCGGCTGGACTTCACTACGGCTGATAAAGCAATTGCAGGACTGCTTGGGTGATTGGAAACCAGACTGATAAACTTATTAAGGATATGACAGGAAAACATTGTGGAACAGTTGTGTTCAAAATAGAGTTCGAGACACTCTGTAGCGATGATGGTAAAGTGTGCAACGCAAGGATGGAGCATCTTGCCATGCTGTGCTCAAATATGAGGAATTCCGGATTGAACGTACTCCTGGTTTCCTCCGGAGCGATTGCCCTGGGAGCCTGTAGTCTTAATATGCCTTCAATGCCAATCGGTATCACTGCCAAACAGGCAACAGCAGCGGTAGGACAGGCTGAACTGATTATGTTGTACCAGGACTGTTTCGACAGGTTCGGCCAGACCGTAGCGCAGGTTCTGCTGACATGCGATGCTGCAGAGGATCCCGTAAGGAAAACTAATGCCAGGAACACGCTGGCCAGGCTTCTGCAAAAAGGTATTATCCCTGTAATAAATGAGAATGACTCGGTAAGCACAACAGACATCATCTTAAATGACAACTATCCTCTGGCGCTTGTGGCATCTGAGCTTACAGAAGCCGATGCAATTGTAATAACGACATCAGATCCCGATAATTTGATTGTTTTTATCAAGGGCTACCCATCGGTAATAACCGCCGGCACGGGTGAGCTAATCGAACTGACTGGCCTGCTTGACAAAGGGGAGTACGATCACTTCATCGGTACGGGAGGGTTTCCAGGTTATAACGAATATGCGGGTGCAACCATTAACTGAATGATCATGGATGAATGGAAGAAGCTCTCAGAGTGCAGGACCATAGTTGTGAAAACAGGGAGTTCTACACTTACATTCCCGAACGGGCGATTGAATTACCACAGACTTATGAGACTGGCGGAAACGATGTCTGCAATCCAGAGATCGGGCAAAAAACTTATACTTGTATCCTCCGGTGCTATTGCGGTAGGATCAGGAAGGATGGGGATCAATTCAAAGCCTGATGATCTGGCCGACAAACAGGCGCTTGCAGCTATCGGACAGGCAGAGCTTATAAGGATTTACAGGAGGTTCTTTGATTACAATGACCAGAAAGTTGCGCAGGTTTTGGTTACAAAGGATATTGTAATTAATCATGAGAGAAGGGAAAATGCAAGCAACACCCTGGCAGAACTTCTCAAAATGGACATAATTCCCATAGTAAATGAGAATGACACTGTTGCTACCGACGAAATAGAGTTTGGCGATAATGACACACTTTCATCATACGTGGCAGAGCTTGCCGGAGCCGATCTTCTGGTCTTGTTGTCAGACATTGACGGGCTGTTTACTGCTGACCCTACAATAGATCAATATGCAAAGCTTATCAGGGTTGTAAACCGGCTGACAAATGACATGGAAAAGTCGGCAACAGGTTCAGGAACTGGTTTTGGTACCGGCGGCATGGTAACCAAAATTGCTGCAGCCCGCATTTGCCGGTCAGCCGGTATCAAAGTTGTCATTGCAAACGGATCACATCCTGGTGTCTTGTTTGATATTCTCCATGGGAAGGAGACGGGAACGTTGTTTGCATGGAACAGCGGCCCTGCTAAATATGCCCGGTCAGAATGAAAACCAGGTGAACCGGAAATTGATTATTTCATAACAAACCATATTTTTTTATCATAATGGATGAATTGATTGAAAAAGGCGTGCAGGCAAAAAAGGCATCAGTATTTCTTGCAAAGATGTCATCTGATGAAAAGAGATCGGCGCTGATAGAAATTGCCCGATTGCTTGAGAAGAACGCAGATATGATTATATCTGCCAATACCATCGACCTGGACAATGCGCAGAAAAATGGAGTCAGCGGCCCCCTGATCGACCGTCTGACACTGAATTCGGGACGCATTAGCGGTATGGCAGAGGGTATCAGGCAAATAGCAAGGCTTGACGATCCCGTGGGCGAAGTCCTGTATATGAAAAAGCGGCCCAACGGCTTGCAGATTGGGCAGGTACGGGTTCCCATCGGGGTTATAGGGATTATTTACGAAGCCAGGCCTAATGTTACAGCCGATGCATCAGGACTTTGCCTGATGGCGGGTAACGCTGTGCTGCTCAGGGGAGGAAAAGAAGCCATTAACTCAAATATTGCCATCACAGGTATCATACAGGATGCGCTTACAGCTAAAGGAATACCTGCCGGTGCCGTACAACTTGTTGAGAACACCAGCAGGGAAAGTGCAATTGCAATGATGAAACTGAACAAGTACCTTGATCTGCTGATACCAAGAGGTGGCGCAGGACTTATAAAAACAGTGGTTGAAAACAGCAGGGTGCCGGTTATAGAAACCGGCGTTGGAAACTGCCATGCGTATATTGACCAGACAGCTGACCTGGATATGGCAGAAAAGATCGTTATAAATGCAAAAACACAGAGGCCTGGAGTATGTAATGCGATAGAAACACTTCTTGTCCACCGCTCACTGGCCGGTGATTTCTTAAAGGCCGTCTGCGAAGCTCTTAAAAAAGAGAATGTGGAGATACTGGGTGATAACTTCGTTACCAGCCTTGTTCCATACGCTGTTAATGCAACTGAAGACGATTGGTACGAAGAATATCTTGATCTCAGGATTGCAGTTAAGATTGTAGAAGACACAGCCGATGCAATTGATCATATAAATAATTATGGTTCGGGGCATTCTGAGACCATCGTAACCGGGAGTTATGCTAATGCTCAAAAATTTGTATCGGAGGTCAATTCTGCAGCAGTTTATGTCAATGCCTCGACGCGGTTCACTGATGGTTTCGAGTTCGGGTTCGGCGCCGAAATAGGTATTTCAACACAAAAGCTTCATGCACGCGGACCTATGGGGCTAAGGGAGCTGACTTCAACAAAATATATCATTTATGGCAATGGTCAGGTAAGATAATATCAGCCGGCCGGATAAATAAACAATATTCAGATAATAAAAAAGTTATCAGATGACCTCAGGCAGATATGGAAACACAGGGTTATACTCCCCCGAAAATGAGCATGATAGTTGCGGCATAGGTTTCGTGGCCAGCATAAAAGGCATAAAAACCCATGAAATTGTTGAACGCGGACTTGGGGTGTTGCTTAAAATGACCCACAGGGGCGCAGAAAGCGCCGACAACGTGACAGGCGACGGTGCTGGTATAATGGTACAGATCCCGCATGAGTTTTATGAATCTGAAATTGCCGACCTGCCACCTGCCGGAAGTTATGGGACCGGACTTGTTTTTCTGCCCGGCAACAAAAAGGACCGGGAGAGTTGCGAGGAGATACTTTTCTCACATATCAGAAATGAGAACCTGCATGTTGCTGCTGTAAGGGACGTTCCGGTAAACAGCAGGGTTTTGGGTGAAATTGCCCTCCGTACAGAACCTTGCATCAGACAGGTATTCATTACTGGAAACCACGAGCAGGATGACCTTGAACGCAAGCTTTATGTTGTCAGAAAACTTGTTGAAAAACAGATCAGAAGCTCGACTCCCGGCCAGAAAGAATGGTTTTCGGTCCCAAGCCTGTCTACCAGGGTAATTGTATATAAAGGAATGTTTACACCTGAGCAGCTGCAGGGATACTACCCCGATCTGGGTGACAAAAGATTTGCCAGCGCTATAGCACTTGTACATTCAAGATTCAGCACCAACACGTTCCCGACCTGGGATCTTGCCCAGCCTTTCAGATACCTTGCCCATAATGGCGAAATAAATACGATAAGAGGTAACCGGCTGTGGATGCAGGCCAGGGAATCTTTGCTGAAAACAGATCTCTTCGGAAGCGACCTTCAGAAACTCTTTCCGGTGATTGAGCCGGGAAAAAGCGATTCTGCTTCGCTCGACAATGCGCTGGAATTCCTGATGCTTACCGGAAGGTCTTTGCCACATGCAATTTCAATGCTGATTCCCGAATCGTTTAATGACAAAAATCCCATTCCTGGCAGCCTGAAGGATTATTATGAATATCACTCAACCATAATGGAGCCCTGGGACGGACCGGCATCACTACTCTTCAGCGACGGCAGATATGTAGGGGGGACACTTGACCGTAACGGACTGCGTCCTTCAAGATACCTTATAACCGATGATGACCTTATTGTCATGGGCAGCGAGACAGGTGTCCAGGACTTCCCGGCTGACAGGATAAAGGAAAAAGGCAGACTTAAACCGGGCAAGATATTGCTGGTTGATACAAAGCTGGGTGTGATAATACCCGATGAAGAGCTTAAATCGCAGCTTTCAAGGATGAATCCATATGGTAACTGGCTAAGGGAGAACAGGCTGGAACTTGAACATATAGAGGTAAAAGAACGGGTGCCGTCAAACCTTGGCGATAATTACCCGGTATGGCTTAAAGTATTTGGATACACCCGGGAAGATACGGCAGAGATGATAAAACCCATGTGTATTGATGGCAGGGAGCCAACAGCCTCGATGGGTAATGATACACCTCCCGCACTTTTATCCGGTAAACCCCAGAGGCTGTTCAACTATTTCAGGCAGCAGTTCGCACAGGTCACCAATCCGGCTATTGATCCGATAAGGGAAGGGCTGGTTATGTCGCTTACAAATTATATAGGCTCGCTGAACAAAAATATTCTTGAGGAGTCACCAAGTATTTGCAGGCTGGTAAAATTCAAGAGCCCGGTAATTATTAACACCGATCTTAAAAAATTAAAAGATCTTGAAGCATCTGGTTTCACGCACAGGGTGCTCAGCATGGTATTTAATTCGCAAGGTGGCGGAGATGCTCTGGGTGCAGCACTTCAAAACCTTTGTTCTGAAGCTGAAAAAGCTGTCGATGATAATGTGAACTTTATAATTCTCTCTGACCGCGATATTGACAGGGAATATGCCCCCATACCATCGCTCCTTGCCGTTTCGGCAGTACATCACCACCTGATACAGACCAAAAAGAGAATGCAGGCCGGGTTGATAGTTGAAACAGCAGAGGCACGGGAGGTTATGCATTTTGCACTGCTGCTGGGATATGGTGCGAGTGTTGTCAATCCCTATCTGGCCTTTGCAGTGATAGATGAGCTTGCAGAAAAAGGGGAAACAGGAATTGAATATAAAAAGGCCAGGGAGAACTATATAAAAGCAATAGATGGAGGTTTGCTGAAGATAATGTCAAAAATGGGTATTTCGACACTCAGAAGCTACCATGGTGCACAAATATTTGAGTGCCTGGGAATAGCTGAAAGTATAGTAAAAAAATATTTCAATGGCACTGCTTCCCGGATAGGCGGAATAGGTCTCGATGGGATTGCTGCCGAGGCATCAGGTCCTCACAGGCAGGCATTTGACACACCGGCAGACAAGGGGTTTGCCCCGGTTACCCAGGGGTATTATTCCTTCAGGATGAACGGCGAACATCACGGTTGGAACCCTGAAACAATAAGCCTCCTTCAATGGGCTGCAAAGACCGGTGATTATTCAAAGTACAGGGAGTTCAGCTCACTTGTACTCCACGAAAACCGGAAACCCGTCTTTCTGAGGGGCTTTCTCGACTTTAAGAAAAAACCTGTCAGCATAGACCAGGTTGAATCTGAAGAAGCTATACTGAAAAGGTTTGTTACCGGCGCCATGTCATTTGGCTCGATAAGCAAGGAGGCTCATGAGGCACTGGCAATTGCAATGAACCGCATTGGCGGCAGGAGCAATACCGGCGAGGGAGGCGAGGATGTGGGAAGGTACATTACTGTTAACGGTAAAGAGAATAAAAGAAGCGCCATCAAGCAGGTTGCATCTGGCAGGTTTGGCGTTACTGCAGGGTACCTTGTAAGCGCCGATGAGATACAGATAAAAATATCGCAGGGGGCCAAGCCGGGTGAAGGTGGGCAGTTGCCCGGTTTCAAGGTCAATAATGTAATTGCAGGACTGCGTAATTCAACCCCGGGCATAACCCTTATCTCTCCCCCGCCCCATCATGACATCTATTCAATCGAAGACCTGGCTCAGCTTATTTTTGATCTTAAATGTATCAATCCGTCAGCGACTATATCTGTAAAGCTGGTATCAGAGTACGGGGTCGGCACAATAGCAGCCGGTGTTGCAAAGGCAAAAGCCGATCTGATAACCATCAGCGGCTGTGAGGGCGGAACAGGCGCCAGTCCTGCCAGCTCGATCAGGCATGCCGGGCTCCCTGCCGAGCTGGGCATATCTGAGGCACACCAGACGCTGGTACTGAATAACCTCAGGGGAAGGGTGAAACTACAGACTGACGGACAATTGAAAACCGGTCATGATGTTATCCTGATGGGTATGCTGGGTGCCGAGGAATTCGGCTTTTCAACTGCTGCTTTAATCGTTCTGGGTTGCGTTATGATGAGAAAATGCCATCTTAACACCTGTCCTGTTGGTGTTGCGACCCAGGACGAAACACTCAGAAAGCGGTTTCTCGGCAGGGCAGATTATGTTGAGAATTATTTCAGGTTCCTGGCCAGGGAGGTGCGTGAACTCCTCTCTGAAGCCGGATTTAAAAGGTTTGATGATATAGTGGGCCGGTCGGACCTGCTTTCTCAGCGAAATGATATTACACACCCGAAAGCAGTGAATGCCGATCTTACTGCGATGCTTTATTATCCGCTTCCGGAGGAAAAGACACCAAGGTGCTTTGATAGACCACAGGAACACAAGCTTGACGGGATAATAGACAAGGAGCTGATTAAACTCTCTTCAAAAGCCTTAAGCAGGGGCGAAAAGGTATGGATATCAAAGCCCATCAGAAATACCGACAGGGCTGCAGGGACAATGCTGTCGGGTGAGATGACGAGACGAAATGGTTTCAGGGATCTTCCAGGCGACCTGATAAATGCGAGATTCTATGGATCGGCCGGACAAAGTTTTGGTGCCTTCCTGGTAAAAGGGATCAACTTTTATCTTGAAGGCGATTCAAATGATTACCTGGGCAAGGGCCTCTCGGGAGGACGAATAGTGCTCATTCCTCCAAAGGCATCAAAGTTCAGGCCCGAAGAGAACATTATAACCGGAAACACTGTCCTTTATGGTGCAACGGGGGGTGAGCTGTATGTTCACGGTGTGGCAGGAGAAAGGTTTGCCGTCAGGAACAGCGGTGCAATAGCTGTTTCAGAGGGCGTTGGAGATCATGGTTGTGAGTATATGACCGGAGGCAGGGTTGTTATCCTGGGCAGTACAGGGAGAAATTTTGCCGCGGGAATGAGCGGGGGCATAGCCTGGGTTCTTGATCTCAAGGGTAATTTCGATTATTTCTGCAACAGGGGCCTTGTTGAACTTGAAAAGGTCAGTGATATGGCAGACATAAACGAATTACAGGAGATCATAGGAAAACACCTGCAATATACCGGCAGCAAGCTGGCAGAAAGGATACTGGCTGAGTGGGATGATTATCTCCCCAAATTTATCAAGGTCATACCTTTTGAATATAAAAAGGTGCTGCAGGAGAAAAAGGTAGAAAATCTCAGGAAAAAACTTGAGGCAACTGAAGACAAACCTCAGCATCAGTACTGATAGATCATTAAAAAACTGGAAATTATGGGAGATCCCAAAGGGTTTTTGAAAGTGACCCGGAAAGAGGGAGGCAACAGGCCTCTTCATGAACGGCTGTATGATTATTCAGAAGTAGAACAGACACTTAATCAGGAGGACCGAAGGCTCCAGGCCTCAAGATGCATGGATTGCGGAGTCCCCTTCTGCCAGTGGGCATGCCCGGTGATCAACAACATGCCCGAGTGGCAGGATGCTATTTGGAGAGGCGACTGGGAAGATGCCATAAAAATTCTTCATTCAACTAATAATTTCCCTGAGTTTACAGGCAGGGTCTGTCCGGCTCCGTGCGAGAAATCGTGCGTTCTGGCAATTAATGAAGAGGCTGTAACCATTCGGGAAAATGAAGCCGCAGCAGCTGAAAAAGGTTTTGAAATGGGCTATATCCTGCCAGATCCGCCTCCTGTGCGAACTGGTAAAAAAGTAGCTGTAATAGGATCAGGCCCGGCCGGACTGGCTTGTGCCGACCAGCTAAACAAGCACGGGCATCTTGTAACAGTATATGAAAAGGATGATAAAGCAGGAGGCTTGCTGAGATATGGAATACCGGACTTCAAGCTGGGAAAGAATGTTATAGACAGGAGGCTAAATATAATGACATCAGAAGGAGTAGAATTCAAAACCTCGGCAGAAGCCGGAACAGATATTGATGCAGAAGAGCTCCTTGGAAGATTTGATGCAATTTGTCTTACAATTGGCGCAATGAAACCACGCGATCTCGATATTGAAGGGAGAGAACTTGAAGGCATTCATTTTGCAATGGATTTTCTCGTTGAACAAAACAGGAAAGTTGCTGGCAGGCCTGCCGGTGCCGGGATTTCTGCAAGAGATAAAAACGTTCTGGTTATCGGAGGAGGAGATACCGGATCGGACTGTGTGGGGACAGCAAACCGTCAGGGTGCTAAATCAGTTACACAAATAGAGATCCTGCCCCGCCCGCTGCAGGATAGAGGAATTAACAATCCATGGCCATACTGGCCGGAGATACTAAGAACTTCTTCTTCTCACGAAGAAGGATGCAGAAGAATGTGGAGTGTCCTTACAAAAAAATTTAAAGGCACCGGGGGAAAAGTTGAAAAAGCTCTTGTATCTGAAGTCAGATGGTCAGATACCGGCAAGGGCAGGCCGGAGATGGTGGAAATTGCCGGAAGCGATAAAGAGATCTATTCCGATCTTGTGCTTCTCGCCTTGGGTTTTATGCACCCTGTTCATGAGGGACTGGTATCAGATTTGGGAATTGGGCTGGATGAGCGGGGAAATATTAAAGTTGATTCAGATTATAAATCAACCAGAGACAAAATATTTGCAGCAGGCGACAGCATCACCGGAGCTTCTCTGGTTGTAACAGCAATTGAGTCCGGTAGAAGGGCTGCTTCCGGCATATCTTCCTGGCTTGGAAATGCTGAATAGTTTTTATTAGTCCGTCTGCTATGGTGGCTGTCACTGAATGTTTACGTGTCCATGCCATCAAAGCATATGATATCTGGGCAGATCACTCCGTGCAACAAATAATGTTTTGAAAACACCTCATGGGGGAGTTTTGTCCTGATTAAGCATATTTTCCTGACTGCACCTCCCTAAGGCTGTCTCAGGTATTCCCTGAATGCCTCCTCAAACTTATCCACTTTTGGGGCAATAACCATACGGCAATAACCCTGGTTGGGATTATTCTGGAAATATTCCTGGTGATAATCTTCTGCTTTATAAAAGACGGTGTATGGAGTGATCTCGGTAACTATCGGATCGTCCCAGATGCCCTTATTATCCAGCATTTGTTTGATATCCTGTGCGATACGTTTTTGCTCCGGATTGTGATAGAAGATTGCCGAGCGGTATTGTGTACCCACATCTGCACCTTGACGGTTTAATGTCGTAGGATCATGGGTCATGAAGAAGATTTCGAGTAATTTCGCAAAAGAAAGTGTTGCAGGATCATATGTTACCTGCACAACTTCTGCGTGGTTAGTCCGGCCGGAAACGACTTCCCGGTAGGTTGGGTTTGCTATCCTGCCGCCTGAATATCCTGATTTAACATCCACAACACCTTCAACCCTTTCGAAAATTGCCTCAACACACCAGAAGCAACCGGCTCCGAGGGTTACCGTATCAGTTTTTTGACCGGTATTTTCCATACAATATTCAAATTTTCCGGCATTTTCGTTTACCTGGATTATATTTATCAGGATAATTAAAAGACCGGTAATTGTCATTAGATATCTTTTTCTTTTTAAACAAAAGGTATAAGATAATGTTCATTGATTAAATATCTTTGTTAAAAACCTTAATCTATGCGTCTTATAAATTTATTAAACATTTTGCTGTTATGTAATTTGTTCACTGCACATTCAAATGATAGAGATACCGCAGATCATATAAATTTTGGCGGTGCGTTGCGCTTTAACTATAATCTGTCCTCCTGGAAGGAGGGCCAGAAAAAGCGTTTTGGCGATTTCGGGTATGACATGTTCAGGATCAATGCAACAGGATCAGTAAAAAGCATAAAACTAAATGCAGAATACAGGTTATATTCACAGGGGTTTGGTGGCGGAATGCTGAAGCAGGGATGGTTTGGTTACGATTTGAGTGATGTATCGGAAATTCAGCTTGGCCTGCAACAGGTACCCTTTGGAATACAACAGTATAATTCGCATAACTGGTTTTTCAATCTCACCTATTATCTCGGTTTTGAAGATGACCATGACATGGGCATAAAATACATACATGATACCGGCAGCTGGCAGTTACATGCAGCCTATTACCATAATGCCGAAGACCTTGTGTTTGGCGATGTTCCGGCTAGTCCAAACCGTTATTCATATGATGTTACCGGACGCAACAAAGAAAGCAGTCAGCTCAATATAAAGGCCATCAAAAGAATGGGCTCCCGGAACCATATTGAAACTGGGGTATCCCTGCAGGGAGGTCTTCTTTACAATCTTGACACTGAAAGGCATGGCACATCCTGGGCAGGTGCGGTTCATGCCGAACTCCTGCCGGCAGACTCCCCATGGGGGATAAAGATCCAGATCATGAGTTATGAGTTTCTGCCTGAAGCAGCACCCGGCGATACACCGGGAATAATTGAGATGAGCGCATACGGAGCGGGGTATAATGTTGCATCAGCAGGCAAAATATATACATTTGCAGTATCACATACTGTCAATATCGGAAGGAAATTGGCAGATGCAATTACTTTCTATAATGATTTTGCCTTTCTTGACAAGGCAAACAGTGATTTCGAAAACACCTTCATGAATGTTATCGGCGGCATGATCCGCTCAGGACCAGTTTATACATATGTAGACATGGCTATGGGATACAATCACCCCTGGCTTGGACCGGAGTGGACAAATGCCCTTGCAGCAGGCACGGCGGGTACTACTTCATGGCATTACAGGTTTAATATAAATTTTGGCTATTATTTCTGATAGCGCCAGCGTAAGTCAGCTGCCCTACATTATCTTTTCCCTTTCAGGCCTGAGCCCCCTGACCCATTGATTGACAACAAACTCATTTTTCCGGGCCCATGCCCTGACTCCCTCCAGTGGATCTCTTGCAAGCAGGACTTCATAAAGTAGTTCATTTATCTGTTTTTCTGACAGGATCATTCTCTCGAAAAAAACTGTTGCTCTTGGATGATCCTCTTTAAATCCTTTTCGTGCAATTGTATGTATTTTTTCAACTCCCGGGAATACTTCCAGGGGATCTTCCAGATATCTCATTTCATATCTGTGGAATAACCAGTGAGGCTCCCAACCGGTAAAAACAACATATTCCCTTCTCTTTAAAGATTGTTCAACACGTTCAGACATTTCTGCATCCGATAGTGAAAGCAACTCATTATCCAGTCCGTATTCTTCGAGGGCTCTTGCAGCATTCTGCATTATCCCGGCAGTGGTGTCTATTCCTATTATCGGACCAGGGTATAAATCTTTTAGATCATCTATTGATTTGATATCTGACCATGCAGGCACTACTAAACCTGTCCGTGCACTTTTGTAATTTGGACCCAGATCCTCAATATGATCAAAATATTCTTCCATATAAGAACCATGTGTCTGAGGCAACCAGGCATCTGCAAATATGTCGGCTTCGCCTGTGGCCACCTCTTTAAATACCGTATCCACTCCTGCGAGCCTGGTTATTACCTCATAATCAAGCCTTTCTTCAAGCAGGAGAGCGGCAAGGTGTGTAAGGGCCACACTCTCTGCCCAGTCTGTATAGTTTATCATAACTGGTTTTGCTTCATCGGCCTCCCTTACGGTTGTCCTGCAGGATGCCAGTATCAGAAGTGTTGCTAGCGAAATTGAAAGTAGTTGCTGCATTGCATATTATTTTAGTCGAAAATTGCTTTAAGAATTCCTACCGATTTTTTATGGTCCTTGACAACCATAACAGGTAAGCTTTTATCACCTCCCACAAGCTTCTCTGATGTAGAATCGAGTATTAAACTTGCCAGGGGCGACTTGATCTTAGTGCCTGTAATAATCAGGTCAAAACTATTTTTAATGGCATGGTTGTACAATAACTGAGCTTCATCGGCCTTTACATCCAGTGAATATGTTAAAGGCGGCGGATTGGTAATTTTGTTTTTCCTGTTAAACTTTTCATATTCTTTTATTACCACATGTGTTAGCTGGTTCTTCATTTTTTTTAAATTTTCTGGTGTCTGCCGGGAATAATAATTAAGAGGCAGCTTGTAAACATGATGACACTCTATATTGGCTCCGGTGTAATTAGCGATAGATTGTGCCATCATTAAGGTCGAGGCCGACATGCTTGAGAAATCCATTCTCACCAGTATCTTTTTAAAATCATTTCGGCTGGTTTCACTGATGACAAGAACCGAAGATGGTAACATCCCTACAACTTTTCTTGCAACACTACCCTGTCCGCTATATCCAATCTTCTTGCCAAAAACAGCGAGATCAAATTTGTTCTTCCTCGTATAATGAAGAAGTTTTTCAGTTGTAAGGCCGGTTTCAACAGTAAAAGTAACATCTGTTTCACTTTTAACCGATAAACCCATATTTATTCGCTCTTCAAGTTCGCTACTTACGATCTCTTCCAGGTTTCCACCCGATTCATCAAGTGCATCTGTTATCTCATCAGGCAAATCATATGTCTCCATTACATGAATAAATACCAGTTTTTTGGGACTGAAGGTCTTGATCAGGTAATTGGAATAGTTGATCAGGAAATAATCCATTTCCGTCAGATCGAGGCATATGAGGATTTTTTCAAACTTGGTCATCTTTTTAAAATTTTATTTCAGTTTTGACTGCTCTCTTTTTGTTATCATATTTTTAATAACCTCCTGGTATGATTTCCTCTCTTTTTCAGCTTCATACCTGTCGAGTTTATTGCGCTCCTCACGCATACCCCTTACCAGGCTGTATGACATAATTATCAAAACAACGGCAAAGGGAAGGCCGGTTATTATGGAAGCAGTTTGTAATGCAGCCAGTCCACCGCCTATAAGAAGTACAGCAGCAACTGCTCCTTCGGTCATTGCCCAGAAAACCCTCTGCGGCACCGGTGCATCAAGCTTTCCGCCTGCTGTGAGGCTATCAATCACCAAAGAACCGGAGTCAGAGGATGTTACAAAAAAGCTTGTTACCAGCAAGATGCCCACAACCGATGTCACAGTTCCCAGCGGAAATTGTTCCAGTAAAACGAACAGCGAGGTTGCCACATTGCCCTGGACCGCTGTTGCCAGATCTGCAATCCCGTTAAGCTCCAGATACAAGGCCGATCCGCCAAATGATGAAAGCCACAGGAAGGTGATAATTGTTGGAACAATAAGAACGCCCAGGATAAATTCCCTGACTGTTCGTCCCCTTGATATCCGGGCGATAAACATTCCTACGAATGGTGACCAGCTAATCCACCATGCCCAGTAGAAAACTGTCCAGCTCATTTGCCAGTCAGATTGCTGGTATGTTTCGGTCCAGAAACTCAGCTCAAAAAAGTTTTGAAGATAGGCACCTATATTCTGCACGAATGATCCCATAATGAAGAGTGTTGGACCAACAGCTATAATAAAGATCAGGAATATTGCCCCTATAAATATGTTCATCTGGCTTAGCCTTTTTACACCAGCGCTCAGTCCTGCAACAACTGAAGCAGTGGCAGCAAGGGTGATCCCGGTTATAAGCAGAACCTGCAATGTTACATTATCTTCAATGCCTGTGAGGTGACTCAGGCCGGCACTCACCTGCTGTACACCAAGCCCAAGTGAGGTTGCAAGTCCGAACAGTGTTGCCACCACGGCAAGTATGTTTATCGATTTTCCCAGGGTACCGTGTATCCTTTCACCTATAAGAGGTTGAAAAACAGAACTGATTGTGAGTGGAAGCTTTTTGTTAAAAGTAAAAAATGCAAGTGACATACCAACAAGGGCATAGATTCCCCAGGCATGGAAACCCCAGTGAAGGAAAGTGAATTGCATAGATTTTTGGGCAGAGAACACCGTGCCACCGTCCCCTGTGGGAGGTGCTACATAATGAAGAATAGGTTCGCCTACACTCCAGAAGAGGATACCTATGCCCATTCCGGCACTGAACAGCATTGCAAACCATGCAGCCCTGCTGAATTCAGGTTCGGCAGTCCTTCCTCCAAGCCTTATATCGCCAAACTTACCAAATGCAACTGACAGGGAAAAAACGAGAAAGAGATTTACCGCAAGTACAAAAAACCATCCGCCGTTTATTGAGATGGTTTCCTGGATCGACGAAAAAATCCGGTCCATTGGCTCACCGACAACCAGGGTAATTACGATAAAGGTTACGATCAGAACAGCTGATATATAAAATACCGGGGGGTCAACATCAAAGTACCTGTTCCCTTTTTCAGGGTTTTTCCCGGCATCAATATTACTTGTAGATTTTTTTGCCATAAGAATTTGAATATGTGCTATTGTTCAATCTATTTAGTAAAAATAAGTATTTAATAACTAACAGGAAAAAAAGACCTCCATGTATTTAATATGCTGTCATGTGAAAATGACTTTGCCGTTTGTTTCAACAATTCTTTGATAGACTTGTTTAACAATTACCTGCAAATTCCGGGCATGCATTACCCCTTTGTCATTAATCGTTAAGCTGTTTAGTATGAAAGCCCCAAGTGCTGACACACACAAAATAACATGTATAAACCATGGGGGTTCCATCGGAATTAAAATACTGAATATGAGTTACCTGTTAAACATAATTAATTGAATATTAACTTGATAAACATGCTTTATACAGATGAATTATGAAGATCAAATAACCTTCTATCTTTGCGAATTCTCTAAAGGTAACAAAACAGCTTTCAATAAACTTTTTCCATTGGTTTACAAGGAACTGCGTAAAAGTGCACGAAATATAAGGATCAGGTTCTGGGATATAGATACTTTGAATACAACAGCATTGGTACATGAAACATACCTTAAAATGTTGCGGTCAGGAGCAGGCAATTTCAAAAGCAAGGCACACTTCTATTATGTATCTGCAAAAGCGATGAGGCACATACTTATAAATGCTTCACAAAAGAAAAGAGCCTTAAGACGCGGTGGTGATATGAGGCCTTTTTCTGTCGAAAAAAGCGATAATGTCACTGCAAAGTTAAGTGATCAAACATCCGAGCAGCTGTTAATGATACATGATGCTCTTGAAAAGCTGGAAATGTTAAACGACAGGCAGGCCAAAATTGTAGAGTGCCGGTTCTTTGGGGGAATGACTGTCGAAGAGACAGCTGAAGCACTCAATATCAGTCCGTCATCTGTTAAACGCTCCTGGAGCATGGCCCGCTCATGGCTGTATACCCAGTTTAACCCCGGATAATCCCTGAATATTAATTAACTATGTCTCATTCAGATAATGGTTTTGACACAATAGCGCATATCTATGAGTTATGTGAGCATCATCCGCCATCAGGCTGGGATAAGATTATTTTGGATAGCGGATTATGCAAACCATCAGTCATACAATATGTCAAAAAGCTTTTACGAAACAAGCAAAGTGCCGAAATCTATTTTTCCGGATTAAAATGCCGGATTGTAGAGGAGCTTAATGACAACCAGGCAATATACAGTGAGGGTGACCTTATTGACAAATTCAGAGTAAAAAAACCTTTGGGCACAGGCGGCACTGCAACCGTTTACCTTGCCGAGAGAGCAGATGGCCTTATTGAACAGGAAGTAGCAATAAAAGTAGCCTCATCGTCTGCATTAAAACCTTCATGCGAAATTCAGGCTGAGCAACAGCTCTTATCAGGTTTAAACCACCCTAATATCGCAAGGTATTTTGATGGAGGTGTAACAAAAGAAGGTTTCTGCTATATTGTTATGGAATATATTGACGGATTGCCAGTTGACGCTTATTGTAAAGCTAAAAATCTGAAACTTGGTGAAAGGCTTAAGCTTATTATGCAGATCTGCGATGCTGTTCAGTATGCTCATGATAATCGCATAATTCATAAAGATATTAAACCCGGGAACATTCTTGTTGCCTCCGGTGGCAGAGTTAAACTTGTGGATTTTGGTGTTTCGGCCACAGTTGACAAACAGGACGGTACTAAAGGCCGGAATTTTGCTTACGCCGGCACATTGGGTTATGCTGCCCCCGAACAGCTTGATGGGTGCGATGCATCTCCTGCCACCGATATTTACCAGATGGGTAAGGTATTTTACAAGCTGGTAACTGGCAAAGATCATCCACAATATTATCTGGAAGAAAAATCTGCAAATTCTGATTTTTCTTTTTCTTCATTCGCAAAAACTATTAATGATTTTTGCGGCAAACAATTAGGTTTGATGTTTTACCGCGATCTTTTTGCAATGTTATGCAAGGCAATGTCTGATAAGCCCGGCGAGAGGTATCATTCGGCACAGGCTTTGAAAAATGATATCAGTTGCATCCTGTATTGCATTCCCCTGCAGGCCAGAAACCCTACATGGATTTACCGGTTTGGCAAATATTACCGAAAAAACCTGGCATACATTGTTCCTTTAACAGCACTTGCTGTCAATTTTTGCTGCATTATTGCTTTGTCCTTTTACCAGGAGGCACAGAATTACAGTAATAATGAAGTTAACAGCCACCTTTCGGTGGAATATGACATATCAGGTGAACCATAAAAACATTACCACCACAAAAAGTGGTGTTTTTTTAAAATATAATAAAACCGGCCGCTGAGCCGGTTTTATTTTTATCAGTTTCATAACTGGAA
>SLRB01000376.1 GCA_007131165.1 Bacteroidales bacterium
ATGAACAAAACCTGGGGGTTATATACGTTTTAAACACTGGATATGCTTTTGATGCAAAATATAGTTCACTGATTATTAAATTAAAAACCTTATTTGCACGCATGGATTCTCAGGAAAAATCAAAAGTCGAAGACCAGGAAAAATCAAAAGTCGAAGACCAGGAAAAAGTTCCCCTGAATATTGACACAATCAAGGAATTGTGGTCCCAAACATATAACCGCGAAGGAAAACCTGATTGGTCTCATATTTTCAAATACTATGATAAGGATATAGTTTTTCAGGATACTATCCAGCGAATTGAAGGACTGGACGATTTTATCGCTATGTGCAACAGGCTCACGAAGCGAACAAAACAGCTTAAGATGGAAATACTGGCCATTGCCCAAAAGGATAATGTGATCATGTTCGACTGGGTGATGACCATGATGTTCAAAAAATACCCCAATACACCAATGTACGGCGCAACAAAATTGGTACTTAGCGAGGATGGGCTGATAAAGGAACAGCGCGATTATTATGATTTATGGGGTGATATTTTTAATAACATCCCCCGTTTTGGAAAAATGTACCGCAGGTTCCTGATTAAGAAATTTGGTTAACCACACCCTATGAGAAGAAAGACAGCACAATACATCAGGGAGTATAAGTGGTCAAATATCTTTGCGATGATCAGAAACAATCGCAAAGATCCTGAATTATGTGTAGATGATTTTAAAGGCAAGATTGTGGTTATAACTGGTGCCACATCAGGCATTGGTTACATTACAGCCCGAAAGTATGCATCTAAAGGCGCAAATCTTCTGGCTATCAACAGGAATGAGGAAAAGTCGGAAAAACTACGCAGGGAAATTGAGAGCGAATTTGGAGTGAGATGCGATTACAAAATTGCTGATTTAAGCAATTTGAAAGATATTTTCCGGGTTTCCAAAGAGCTGGTGGAACTTGATGCGCCCATTGACCTGATTATTCATAATGCCGGAGTTTACCTCACCAAACGAGAACTGACAACCGATGGTTTTGAGAAGGTTCTTGTTGTTCACTACCTCTCTTCATTCATAATGAACTACCTGTTACTGGATAGGCTGAAATCACAGAAGAATGCACGCATTATCATGGTTGGTTCGGAGGGGCACCGCTTTGCTGCCTGGGGTCTGAGACTGGACGATTTGAACTGGCAGAAGCGAAAATATTCCGGATTAAAAAGCTATGGCTCTGCCAAAACAGCTCAACTCCTTTCTATGATTGTTTTTGCTGATAAGCTGAAAGGTTCGGGAGTAACAATAAACACTATGCACCCGGGGGCAGTAAAAACCGATACAGGTCAGGAAAACGGTCCTGTTTACCGCTGGTTTAAGCGAAACATATTCGACAAAACCCTGAAATCTCCTGAAATATCAGCAGAGGCACTCTACTATCTGGGTGTCTCGAAAGAGCTTGATGGTGTTACCGGGAAATTCTTTAACTTAACCACTCTGGAAGAGCCTGCACCACCTGCTCTTGACAGGGAGGTTGCCTGCGAGCTTTGGGAGGAGACGCTTAAAATGACTGGTCTTAAAGAACATAAGATAAAGGATTAATTGTAGATTTTCGTTTTCGAAAGAGAAGCTATGACTGAGAAGAGTTATGATGCAATAGTTGTAGGAGGTGGTATTGCCGGGTTAACTGCAACGGTATACCTTGCACGGGAAGGACAAAAGGTGCTGCTGGTTGAGAAGAACACGGAGCTGGGCGGACTGGTAAACTCCTTTTCCCGTAACGGATTTCGTTTTGATGCCGGGGTCAGGGCCCTGGAAGATGCCGGCATAATACTGCCTATGCTTAAAGATCTGAATATTGATCTGCAGGTGGTTAAGAGTGAGGTCTCAGTCGGAATAGAGAAAGAGATTCTCAGAATCGAAAGCGTTGAAAGCCTCTATAAATACAGTGATCTGCTTAAACGACTCTATCCTGATAGCGACCGGGAAATTGATGAGGTGATAAAAACCATCCGTAGAATCATGAAGCATATGGATGTGCTTTACGGCGTGGAGAACCCGCTCTTTAAGGATCTGAAGCGCGACACCTCGTTTATATTCAGAAAACTTCTTCCCTGGCTGCCCCGCTTCCTGTTTACCATCGGGAAGATTAACCGGATGGGGCTGCCGGTCGAGGAGTATCTTAACTCTGTAGTCACCAACCGCTCATTAAATGACATTATCTCACAGCATTTTTTTAAAAATACGCCAACCTTTTTCGCTTTGAGCTATTTCTCCCTCTACCTTGATTATTTCTATCCGGTAGGCGGTGTCGGTAAGCTGTCGGAAGTGCTGGTGAATAAAATAATTGAACTTGGTGGCGAGATAAACCGGGGTACCACTGTTATTGGTGTCTCTCCTGCCGATAAGACGATTACAGACGATAAGCGGGTAAACTACAGCTACAAGAACCTGATATGGGCGGCCGATCTCAAAACACTTTATAGAATAACCGATACGGATAAACTGGCTGATGACGTGAGGTTGAGATCCGAAGAAGCTAAGAGAAAAATGCTTGGGAATCGAGGTGGTGAGTCTGTATTCACCCTGTTTCTCGAAATTGATGAGCCCCTTGAGACTTTTGGAAAGATAGCGACGGGCCACTTCTTCTATACCCCATCGCGACAAGGTCTTGGGGAGACTCACCGAAAGGAGCTGGCAGAGCTGATAGAAAATTTTGAGAATTGTACCAGAGAGCTGGTGCTTGACTGTCTTGAAAGGTTTATATCGCTCAACACCTTCGAAATATCAATACCCGGTTTAAAGGATATAGATTTGGTTCCACCCGGAAAAACCGGAATGATTATCAGTCTTCTCGCAGATTACGAGCTGTTTAAAAAAATTGAAGACGCAGGATGGCTTGAGGAGTTCATTCAGGAGATGGAGAGTCGCATTATGAGGGTAATTTCAGATTCTGTGTACCCGATGTTAAAGGATAAGGTGACTAATCACTTCTCATTTTCGCCATTAAGCTACCATAACCGAATTGGTAGTTCAGAAGGGGCGATTGTGGGATGGGAGTTTCAGAAGGAGATGCCAGTGATAAAC
Source organism: Bacteroidales bacterium (assembly GCA_007131165.1). GTDB lineage: Bacteria > Bacteroidota > Bacteroidia > Bacteroidales > PUMT01 > PXAP01. The sequence continues at coordinate 3,063 of SLRB01000376.1, forward strand.
AAGATTCAGATCGCCGACCGTTCAGTCCTTACCCCCCTGCCATCGGTATATCAGGCTGGACAATGGGTATATAGCCCTGCCGGTGTCCCAATGTCAATACTTACAGGAAAACTGGCTGCAAAAAGGGTTTAGAATGAGATACGATACCATAGTGGTTGGAGGAGGGATAGCCGGCTTAACGGCTGCTGCCTATATCGCCAGATCAGGACGGTCGGTTGCGATATTTGAGAAGCAGCCAAAAATGGGAGGATTGGTGCAAACCTTTTGCCGGGATAGTGTCTGTTTCGACACGGGATTAAGATCAATTGAGAATTCTGGAATTGTTTTCCCTATGCTGAAGCAGCTGGGCATCGATATCGAATTCAGAAAATCAATCATCTCTATCGGCATCGAAAATGAGGTTATGAGGGTACTTGACAAGCATAGCATTACCGATTATGAATCTTTTCTTAAATCCCATTATCCTGGTAGTGAGAGTGATGTTTCATCCATTATCAAAGAGATAAAGAAGATAATGGGTTACATGGATGTTCTTTACGGCATCGATAATCCGGCATTGATGGATTTGACCAGGAATGCAAAGTATACTCTCGGGAAGCTTCTTCCCTGGTTTTTCCGCTTCCTTTTCACAATGGGCAAAATTAATAAGCTTTACGAGCCGGTTGAAGAGTATCTTCAAAGACTAACAAGTAATCAGGCGCTGATTGATATTATTGCCCAGCATTTCTTCAGAAATATGCCAACCTCTTTTGCGCTGAGCTATTTCAGTCTCTATCTCGATTACCACTATCCGAAGGGAGGCACTGCAACAGTTGTTGACAGTCTGGTTGGCTATATTGCTGGAAAAGGTGGCACATTAAACAATGGCGTAACTGTCACCACCATTAATCCTGAAGGGAAATTCATTATAGACACCAGTGGGAATAGAACAGATTACTGCACCTTGATCTGGACGGGAGACCTTAAACAGCTCTACAATGTCATTCCCCTTGAGGAATTAAAAAGCAGGGAGTTAGTCAGAGCAGTTGAGCAAAAACGAGCTGAGTTAAAGCCCCTGAAGGGTGGAGATTCTCTATTCACTTTATATCTTACGGTAGAGGAAAATAAAGAATATTTTGAAAGAATCTGTACCGGGCATTTGTTTTATACTCCTGACAAAAGGGGCCTATCAATTGTTTCAACCAAAGTCATTGAAGAGTTTCTGAAATCTCCTGATGCTGAATATGTCCAGCCTGAGATGAAGAGAAGGATAAAGGAGTATTTTCTGGAATACTTTAGAATGAACACATTTGAGATTGCAATTCCGGTTCTGCGCGATCCCGATTTAGCACCTGCAGGAAGGGTAGGCCTTGCGGTGAGTCTGTTTATGGATTATGAACTTGATAAAAAGATAGATGAGTGTGGCTGGACTAAGGAGATGAGGGATTACATGGAGGTTATCACTATTGATATTTTGAACAGAACCATTTTCCCTGGAATAAAGGATAAAGTGATTGACCGGTTCTCGTCATCACCATTAACCATTGAAAGATTGACAGGGAATACCCATGGTGCCATTACAGGATGGGCGTTTACAAACCCGATTGTACCTGCTGTTAACCAAATGTTAAAGGTTAACGATTCTGTAAAAACCATATTACCATCTGTTTTTCAGGCAGGCCAATGGACTTATAGCCCCTCTGGTTTCCCAATGTCGATTGTTACCGGAAAGCTTTCAGCAGACAAAGCGATTTCTACTCCATCAGAATCGTAGACACTTTACTTTCTATTTTACCTTTTAAAACCCATTAAATCCATTACAAAATGAATGATGCAGCTGAAAATGAAATTATTAAGAGACTGTCAAACCAGAGGGCCTATTTTTCAACCCATCAGACAAAAGATGTTAATTTCAGATTAGAGCAATTAAGAAATTTAAGAAAAGCTGTCCTTCAGTACCGGGAGAGAATAGAAGATGCATTGTGGGTTGATTTACACAAATCTGCTGAAGAAACTTACTTAACCGAAATCAGTATTGTAACAGGTGAAATTGATAATCATATTAAGAACCTGAAGAAGTGGGCAAAAACTAAGAAAGTTGCTTCACCTTTACATTTGTTTCCTTCTTCAAGTAAATTTGTATACGAGCCCCTGGGTGTAGCTTTGATCGTGGCGCCTTGGAATTACCCCTTCCAGTTGTTGTTTAATCCATTAGTTGGTGCTATTTCTGCAGGTTGCTGCATAATTCTAAAGCCTTCACCAGATACCCCGACTATTGCAAAAGTAATGGAAGAGTTGATCGCAGAGTATTTTTCGCCGACGTATATAACTGTTATACAGGGAGGAAGAGAAACCAATAAGCTGCTGTTTGAACAACGTTTTGATATTATCTTTTTCACAGGTAGCCCGGGTGTGGGAAAAGTGGTAATGAAAGCAGCTGCGGAGCATTTAACACCTGTTGTATTGGAGCTGGGTGGAAAAAGTCCTTGCATAGTTGATGCTGATGCCAATATTGACATTGCAGCTAAACGAATTGCGTTTGGTAAATTGATCAATGCAGGACAAACCTGTATTGCACCTGATTATCTGTTTGCTCACCAGTCAGTTAAAGATGAATTGCTTGATAAAATAATCAAAAGCATTCATTCAATGTATGGTGAAAACATAAAGAATAGCAGGTTTTATCCACGTATTGTTAGTGAGAGGGCAATGCACAGGCTGGCCGGACTATTAAATCAGGGGACAATTATTACCGGCGGGGAAGTAGATTTCGATGAGAGATATATTGCGCCCACAATAATCGATGATGTAAGCCCTGATTATTCGGTGATGCAGGATGAAATATTTGGTCCGGTGCTCCCCGTAATGACTTTTGAACATATTGATGAAACCATCGACTATATCAACAAGAATGAAAAACCACTGGCTTTTTATTATTTTGGAAAAAATAAAAATGTAAAAGACGTATTATATAAAACCTCGTCCGGGGGAGGGTGTATAAACGACACTCTGATGCATGTTGTTAATCATTATCTGCCATTTGGTGGTGTTGGCAACAGCGGTATGGGCAGATACCACGGGCGGGAGAGTTTTTTGGCTTTTAGCAATCAGCGGGCAATTGTATCAACCCCATCCTGGATTGATTTACCGGTTAAGTATGTGCCATTCAAATATTTCAAGCTGACTGAGAAGATTGTTAGTGCCTGATAAAAAAAGGTTAATACGTCAATTATTAAGCTTTTGGTGGCCTTTCTATTTGCCCGTCTTTGTATTTCGCAAACCGTCCTTTTTCCCGTGGGTGTACGTTATCATATCGCTCCCATGGCCAACCACCGAATTGTGTAGTTCTGTAGTCATAGAATGCCTGCTGGATTTCCTCAGCAGTGTTCATAACAAATGGGCCTTGCTGTATCACGGGTTCATTAATGGGCATAGCCTCAATAAAAAGCATAAATGCGTCTTCAGAAACTGCCTCAATAATTACCTCCTGGTCTGAAAGAAGTTCAATGGCATGTCCTTTAACCACATCCAGACCTGCCAGGCGCAAAACGGAACCATCATAAAAATATAAAATCCTGTTTTTCCCCATTTCAGAAGCCGGGAGCTTCCATCTGGCAGAAGCATCCATTTTTATGGTCCATATATTAACTCCGTTTTCCGGGTTTGCTGCCCATGAATCCGGAGCAGGATCAGGAGCCTGGTACTCTTTATATATACCGGCATAAATTTTCAGTACGGTTTTTTTCCCGGTTTCATCACGATCTGTTACTTCCGGTATGGTTTCGCTCCATAACATTTTAAAATGCGGGTTGGCGAATTTGTCTCTTGCAGGAAGGTTTAACCAGATTTGGAACAATTCGGTAGGATTTCTTTTGTCTTGATTAATCATAGGGAACATTTCGCAGTGTTGCAGACCCGAGCCTGCTGTCATCCACTGCAAATCACCCATACCATAGCGTCCTGCGGCGCCATGGCTGTCAGAATGATCAACAAAACCATTAAGTACGATGGTGATTGTTTCGAAGCCCCTGTGAGGATGTGCCGGAAATCCGGGTATTTTTTTCCCATGATACATTCTCCATCCATCTTTAAGTGTAAAATCCTGTCCCAGCATCCGGCCGGACAACGATACATCAGGTTCCATATTTTCGTTTCCCCGTGGATAATCATCCAGGTGATGAACACAAAAAACAAATGGATTGCTTACCGGCCACATGAAGCCCAGTGGTTTCAGGTCTTGAATTATTTTGTTGTACATATAAAAAATTATTTCTTCGAAGATAATAATTTTGTTTAATGAACAAGTTCCCTGTTAGGCCAGGTAGTTGATCCTCCGGTAATGATCTCCTTTCAGTTGATGATGATCCCCCTTTCGGGGAAGTCGTTGATCTAACGAAAATGATCCTCTTTCAGGTGACGATGCTTCCCCTTTCGGGGAAGTAGTTGATCCTCCGGTAATGATGTGACGAGCGGCCGGCAATTGCAGCCCGTTTGCCTGGTATAACAGCCAAATATAAGGGATGGCTGGACAACCTTGCCCCCGTTCCATCAGGGAACTTAAACCTGATTAATCTGCTTTGAGAATCCGACCGTAAGATCGAAGATTATCATTAACTTTATAATCCCGGGAAGCTGATACAAGTTGTTTTGGATCCGGGACAAATAGTTGCCAGGCGGCGGACGTATATCATTATTATTAACTGGAATATTATGGCAGAATTCAATGGTGTAATGATGCAGTGTTTTCACTGGTATACTCCTGCTGACGGGAGCCTTTGGAAACAGTTGGCCGGAAATGCTTCTGAGCTTGCCGGGGCAGGTTTTACCGCATTATGGCTG
>SLRB01000321.1 GCA_007131165.1 Bacteroidales bacterium
CTGCCATGATTGTAGTATTTATGTCGTTTGCAATCGGACTGGTTCTGGCCGTACATTCAGGAGGGCAGCTCAGCACTTTCGGTGCCAACATATACATTGTTGATCTTACCGTAATTGCAGTTATGAGCCAGATGGGACCGCTGATTACCGCTGTTCTCGTTGCAGGCAGAAGCGGTTCCTCCATAGCGGCCGAAATAGCCACCATGAAAGTCACCTCAGAACTGGATGCACTCAGGACAATGGGACTGGATCCGGTAAGGTTCGTGGTGGTTCCCAAGCTTTATGCCTGCCTGTTCACCATGCCCTTTCTGATAATCCTTGCCAACGTAGCGGGAATTGCCGGCGGCGCAACTGCCGCGCACCATACACTGGACATCACCCCAGAGATCTTTTTAAACAGGATGGGGCAAATAATGCAGAACAAAGACCTGCTGACCGGCTTTGTCAAAAGCCAGGTATATGCAGCTCTTATAGTTCTTACAGGCAGTTTCTATGGTTTCAGTGTTGACAGGGGGGCCGAGGGAGTAGGGAGAATGACAACACTTGCAGTTGTCGTATCCATTTCACTGGTAATACTGGCTGACAGTGCATTGGGTCTGTTGTTTTATTAAAACAACCGTAATATGGACAAAGTTATAGATGTTCAGAGGCTTTATGGCGAAATTGAAGGGGTACAGATACTAAATGATGTTTCATTCTCCGCGCTAAGGGGAGAGGTAACTGCCATAATAGGTGGCAGCGGATCAGGAAAGACCACCATAATGAGGCATCTTCTGGGACTAAACCCGGTGCAGCGCGGGTACGTTTCGGTGCTGGGACGTAACCTTTCTGATATAACAGAGGAGGAACAGAGAAAGCTTTACCAGGAAATGGGTGTATTCTTCCAGGACGGAGCTCTACTGAACTCAATGTCTGTTGCAGAAAATGTTGCCCTGCCCCTCAAACACCAGGGTAACCTGCCGGACGAGCTTACCGATGATATCGTAAGGATGAAACTCAGGCTGGTGAACCTTGAGGAAGCCTATTACCTCTACCCTTCCCAGCTCAGCGGAGGCATGCTCAAGAGAGCCGCGCTGGCAAGGTCGATTGCGATGGATCCGCCATTGCTTTTCTGTGATGAGCCGGGAGCCGGACTGGACCCGGTATCGCTTGAATCACTCGACAGGCTGATCCTGGATCTGAAGAACCTTCTTGGAATGTCTATAATACTTATCACACACGAGATTTCAAGCATAATGCGCACAGCTAACCGTATCATATTCCTGGATAAAGGCACGGTTCTTTTTGAAGGAAGCACCAGGGAAGCCCTGAAATCGGATATTCCTGAAATAGCTGACTTCTTCGCGGCAATAATGAAAAAGCAGGGAGGTACGGCATAGCCTCCCCGTGATCAAAGTCCTTTAGCATATTGGAACCGTAAGGTTTATTTTTATTATATTGTGGCGAATTTTGCACTGTTGCATGCCGGATGCTTCCGGCCTGGGTACAGGTAATGTACTGTACGATTAAAAACCCGGTCAAATATTTCAGGATGACTCTCAACTATATCTGGATTGGTTTCTTTCTTGTTGCAATGGTAGTCGCCCTTCTGAGGGTTCTCGGCTATATATTCGGAGGCACCCTTGAGCCGCTGCTGGGTTATGTGTTTACTGAAGCAGACAGGGATGTATTCATTGCCATTGTCGAGAGTACCTTTGAAATGGCCAAAATAAGTGTCGACATAGCAATCTACCTTATCGGGGTTATGGCACTATGGCTCGGGATTATGAGAATTGGAGAGAAAGGTGGTGCGGTGAGCGGACTTACACGTATGGCCATGCCCTTTTTCAGGCGTATATTCCCCGAGCTTCCTGCAAAGCATCCGGCATTCGGATCAATGACGATGAATATCTGTGCCAATATGCTCGGGCTGGACAATGCGGCAACTCCACTCGGCATAAAAGCAATGCAGGAACTTCAGGAGGCCAGCACCGACAAAACGAGAGCCTCCAACTCGCAGATCATGTTCATAGTGCTTAATACCAGCGGCCTGACCCTCATCCCCGTATCAGTTATGGCCATACGGGCTGCCATGGGAGCTGAAAATCCTGCAGATATATTCCTGCCGATAATGCTTACCACCTTTTTTTCCACCATAGCGGGACTGCTCATCGTATCGGCAATACAACGTATCAATCTTTTTAACAGGGTGGTACTGGCATACCTGGGAGGACTCTCACTTATCATTGGACTTATAATATGGATATTCAGCAATCTGGCCTCGGCAACCATAGGAGTGGTCTCAACATTTGCCGGTAACATGATGCTGTTTCTGGTAATTATACTCTTTATACTGCTGGCCTGGCGAAAAAAGGTTAATGTTTACGAACAGTTCATCGAAGGTGCAAAGGAAGGTTTCCAGGTTGCAGTCAAAATTATCCCATACCTGGTGGCAATGCTTGTCGCTATAGGAGTACTAAGGGCATCAGGAGCACTTGACATGGTAGTCTCTGCCATTGGCTGGCTTATAGGGCTCACCGGCGCCGACACCGAATTTGTCGGAGCGCTCCCCACAGCTTTCATGAAGCCCCTTAGCGGAAGCGGCGCAAGAGGTATGATGATTGAGGCTTTCAACCACTATGGCGTTGATTCGTTTGTGGGCCGCATGGCGGCAACTTTCCAGGGGTCAACTGAAACAACCTTTTATACCATAGCCGTTTACTTCGGAGCTATAGGTGTAAGGAATATCAGATATACCGTGGGATGCGGACTATTTGCAGATCTTACCGCCGTTATTGCCGGTATCTTTATAGCAACACTGTTTTTTGGCTGATAATGAAAGGTTTTTTTCCGTAACTATAGCAATCAAACCATACATAAACTACCTAAAACCTTATTAATATGGTTACAAGAAAACTGTTATCTCTTATTTGTGCTGTATTGTTGGCATCACCAATCACTGCACAGGAAACAACTGACCAGGCAAAGCCCGGTTTTTTCCCTTTTTCGGTGTGGTACAGCGGAGGTAAAGCCCGCGCACCAATGCTGTCGGAAATCACCCCCCTTTCAGAGGAGGAGTGGCGGCGGGATCTGAAACAGATAAAAGCCCTTGGGTTTAACACCGTGCGCACATGGGTCGAATGGGCCAAATGTGAACCCGTAAGAGGTGAATATAACTTCGAAAACCTGCATCTTCTCATGAGGCTGGCTGAGGAGGTGGGATTACGTGTATTTATTCAGATGTATGTTGATTCGGCACCGGACTGGGTACCGGAAGCTTTTCCCCATGCACTTTTCGAGACACAGAGCGGGATAAAGGTATACCCGCAGGCCGCTCCCGGAGCCTGCACCGATAATGCAGATGTTGAAGAGGCAGTATTGAATTTCTATACCGAAACGGCAAAGGTTGCTTCTTCATATTCCAGCTTTTTCGGATGGGACCTCTGGAGCGAACCTCATATAATCAACTGGGCCCACCTTGACTATGTGCCAAACGTACAGTTTTGCTTCTGTCCGGGTACCAGGGCAAGGTTCAGGGAATGGCTCATGGATAAATACACGACAATAGATGAACTTAACAGTGCATGGTACCGCAACTTCACCTCATGGGAGCAGGTTGACCCGCCCCGGTTCAGTACCATTCTGAGCTATACAGATTTTATCGACTGGAAAATGTTCATATACGAAAAGCTGGTTGAAGACATGCGGGACCGCTACAATGCTATTCGCAAAGGCGACCCGCACAACCTGATAACCGCTCACGCTGTAGGTGCATCCCTCTTCCAGTCACCTTACGTAGGAGCTGGCGCAACAGACGATTTCATGATGGCTGAGCCGCTGGATTTTTACGGAGTATCTATATACCCCAAACATAACCACCCCGACCGCCACTGGTCCGTTACCACCCTCCGTACCGTAATGGACTTCACCCGCAGCGCCAATCGTGAAAAAGGCGGGTGGTATGTAGGAGAGTTGCAGGCAGGGCACGGGACGATCGCCCTGCTGATAAGCGACCCGGTGGTACCCGACGACCATCGCATATGGGCCTGGTCGGCTATCGCAAAAGGAGCAAAGGGAGTGAATATATATGCATATTATCCCATGTCGTCGGGGTATGAGGCCGGTGGCTACGGGCTGATCAACCTTGACGGCACACTTACTGAAAGAGCCATACATGCAGGAGAAATTGCATCAATTGTGGACAGAAACCAGGACCTGTTCTTGTCATCCACACCAGTTAAGGCAGAGATCGGTATTGTATACAACCCTCTCTCTCAAATGGTTGGCGGAATGCAGCGACGGGACTACCCTGGCGCCCATACCAATTCGCTGATAGGCTATTTCAGGGCATATGCCGACAATAATGTGCCTGTAGACTTCATTCACCGCGAGCACCTGGAGAGGCAGGAACTTTCGCAATACAAACTGGTGATCATACCCTGGCCGATAATGATAACCAGGGAGGCTGCAGAAGGGATCAGGGAATTTGTTGAAAACGGCGGACATGTGCTTGCCGAGGCGCGTATCGGCTGGAATGACGACCGTGGCTATGCCTCTGAAATAATTCCAGGGCTGGGCCTGCATGAGGTGTTTGGAGTGCGCGAGCATGAAGTAAGGCTTCGGGAGAATACCCCGATTGAGATTGAAATTGTCAATAACCTTCACCCGGCAACATCAGACCTTGAAACAGGACATATCCTGAACGGATCGCTTTACAAAAAATCAGTACTACCCCTTGAAAACCGCGATATTGAGGTCCTTGCAACACTCGATGACGGACACCCGGCGCTGGTAAGCTCAAAATTCGGGAACGGTGAGGCGATGCTGGTTGGTTCATACCTTGGCATGGCAAACCATCCTGACCCTGTGGCCGGAAACGAGCAGTTCTTCATGAACCTCCTTAACTGGGCAGGTGTTGAGAGACCTTTTACCAGCTCGCATGACGGCAACAAAGAAAATTATGTAGAGGTGCGATTGCAGGATAATGAAGAAGGTTTTGTGCTTTACCTGATAAACCACAGCAACTCCGTTGAAGATGTTTCTGTACAGCTCAGGACACCCCAAAACGGCAACCACCGCGTAAGAGATGTAATTACCGGATCTGAACGGCGTATCAGGGCACGTAACAACATCCTCAACCTTGAAACCAGGATTGACGCGAAACAGGTAGCTGTTTGGGAAATAAGGTTTTGAATGTCAGAAAAAAAGGGAAAATATGGCCGTAATAGGAATGGATCTTGGCGGCACCAAGCTTTCGGCTGCCATATTCAGTAACGAAGGAAACATAATAAAAGAAAGGAGCTCCCTGCTTGAAGGGAGGGGCGGCGATGAGGCAGGGGAGCTGATTACCGGTATGGCCAGGGAGCTTCTGGACAGTTACAATGATATACGCGATGTGGTCATCTCTGCAGGAATCTGCGTACCCGGTATCTACCGCGCCTCAACAGGCAGGGTGTGGGCTCCGAATATACCCGGATGGAATGATTATCCCCTGAGGCAAAAGATGGAGGAGGTACTTGACGAGGCCAATATTGAAATCAACATTGACAGCGACAGGGCCTGCTACATACTCGGCGAAACATGGAAGGGCGCAGCAATGAACAGCAGAAATGCAATATTTATTGCTGTAGGCACAGGTATTGGAACAGGGATAATCTGTGACGGAAGGATTATTCGTGGTCATGCCGACATTGCCGGAGCAGCAGGCTGGCTTGCACTGAGTCCATCATTTAACGAAAAGTATCGCTCCTGCGGTTTTTTTGAATACCATACATCCGGGGAGGGGCTGATGAAGATTGCCAATGAATATGCGTCGGAAAATAAGGACCCGGGTATCTCCAAAACCGTTAGTGAAAAACATGTAAACAAACTCTTCGGCAATACCAGGGATGTATTTGATGCTTACGAGCAAGGTAACCCGGATGCAGTCCGCGCCATCGACGAAGCCATTGTCTACTGGGGAATGGCAGCCGCCAACCTGGTAAGCCTTTTCAACCCCGAGGTAATAGTGTTTGGCGGGGGGGTATTCGGACCTGCCGCGCGTTTTCTGGAGAGAATTAAAAATGAGGCCGGGAAATGGGCGCAGCCCATAAGTATAAAGCAGGTAAGGTTTGAGGCATCCTCCCTTGGAGGCAGTGCAGGTATAACAGGGGCAGGGAGACTGGCACTATCTGCCATTGAAGGTTGAGTACATGCAGAAATTATTATCGCCCCGGCAAATGATCCCGGCCGGAATACGCGGTATGGAAAGATGGATTGAATTAATAACAATAAATACATGAGAAAGACAAAAAATTACAGCAACAGGTCCCTGTTTATTGCCGGATGTATGGGAATGCTCATCTTCGGCATAGTGATGGCCGTGCTTGGCTCTGTGCTGCCGTCGGTAATTGAAAAATACCAGATTGACAAGGCAGATGCAGGAACGCTGTTCCTGGTGCTGAACCTGGGCATGCTCATGGGCTCTGTTATATTCGGCCCCCTGGTAGACCGCTACGGCTACAAGAAACTCCTGGTAATGTGCGCCGCGCTGGTATTTGCCAGTATTGAGGGTATAGCATTTGCCCCCGGCGTCAATATCCTTCGTATATCGCTGTTTTTTGTGGGTTTTGCGGGAGGAGCAATAAACGGGGGAACGAACGCCCTTGTCTCTGATATATCGGACGGACAGCGGGGCGCAAGGCTTAGCCTGCTTGGGGTATTCTTCGGTATTGGCGCCCTCGGGGTACCACTTTTGCTCGGATCGCTGCTTGACCTTTTTTCCTATGAAAGCCTTATCGGATTCGTAGGGGCGCTGATCCTTATCCCGTTGATCTTCTTTCTGTTTCTTAATTTCCCTGCTCCCAAGCATGAACAGGGCTTCCCGGTATCAGAAAGCCTGAAGCTGACCAGGGAAGTACCTCTGCTGCTATTCGGACTTATACTTTTTATTCAGAGTGGCATGGAAATGACCGTGAGCGGCTGGTCGGCAACCTATATGAATGAATACCTTGCAATATCGGCCAGACAGGCCGTACTGTTCCTCTCATTCTACTGGATTGGTATGATTTTTACCAGGATAGCCATTACATCCGTACTTCAAAAGACCGGAAGGAAAAAGGTAGTCCTGGTATCGCTTCTTGTATCGGTTGCAGGAACCATTCTCATCCTTGCTTCAAACACCGTTGTGATGGTTTTGGCGGGACTGCTGCTGACCGGAATAGGATTTGCGGCCATATTCCCGCTGGTTTTCTCATACGTTGGCGATCTCTACCCCAGGTTGTCGGGTACCGCTTTCAGTGTCATCCTTGCTATTGCACTGCTTGGTGGAATGACCTTCCCTTCGGTAGTGGGTGTGCTGGCTGACAGCCTTGATCTCAGGTCGGCGCTCATAATCGCCCCGGTAAGCCTTATTATCTCAGCCGCTATCTTTATGGTGCTCACGAAGAAAATAGCTCCTTTAAAATAGATCGCATAAAACCATTATACAACCAAATAAATACAAACAAATAAATAAATCAAGGAGGTAAAAATGCTTGCAAAACAATGGCTCTCTAATGCCCGTGGCATAATGGACAAAATCGAACAGACACAGATAGAAAACATCAAAAAAGCCGCCGCTGTGATGGCCGGCTCAATTGCCGCCGGACGGTGGGTTCACACCTTTGGATGCGGTCACGCCACCCTGCCAATAGAGGAAATGTACCCGCGCATCGGTGGTTTCGTTGGCTTCCACCCGATGATAGAACTGCCGCTCTCGTTCTTCACCCATATCGTCGGTGAGATGGGTGTACATCAGTTCGTCTTCCTTGAAAGGGTTGAGGGGTACGGGAACCAGATCATGAAAAGCTACAATTTCGATAAGCGCGACACCATGTGGCTCTTCTCCC
>SLRB01000340.1 GCA_007131165.1 Bacteroidales bacterium
TGCCGTCGGGATATACACCTCTCATAATTACATTGCCTGAATAATCTTCCAGCAGGTAGGTGATATGGGCCGGTTCGCTCACCAGCTGGTTATTAACGGCAACTATTATAAATCCTTCATTCATTCCTACTACCTGCAACTCACCCGGACCGATTTCAGTTACCTGAACACCACCAGGTAAATTAAGTCTTTCCTGTAACTCTTCAGGCACCATTTTAAAGGTAGCCCCCAACAGGGTTACTTCCTGTTCCATTATGAGCTGACGTTGTTCTTCCATGCTCAGTAACTCTGCTGTTAATTCCGTCTTCCTGCCGTTATGTATCAAAGCAATTTCCACTCTCTCCCCCGGCTGATGGCGGATAATTTCGCGTTGCAGATTACTGGTGCTGGCAATTGGATTATTATTGACTTCAAGGATTATATCTCCACGCTGGATACCTGCCTGATAGGCGGCACTGCCTTCTACGACACCTTCAATATAAATCCCTGCAGGCTCCTCCAGTCCTTGCTCTTCAGCCATTTCGGGGGTTACCTCGCTTATGGACACACCGAGAACGCCTCTGCGTACCTCTCCGTATTCAATTATATTTTCAGCAACAATTTTTACAATTGAAGAAGGCACAGCGAAGGCAGTGCCAATGTGGGTGCGGGTTGGTGAAATGATCAGGGTCGGGACTCCTACCAGCTCACCTTCGAGGTTAACCAGTGCCCCGCCACTGTTTCCGACATTAACAGCTGCATCTGTCTGCAAAAATGATTCTACGGGCATTTCTCCTTCCCTGAGTGCTCCCAGCGCTCTCTCCTTGGCACTGATGATGCCTGCCGTAACCGATGAAGTCAGGCCAAAGGGGTTTCCTACAGCAAGTACCCATTCTCCTATCTCCAGGTAATCAGAATTGCCAAAATTTATATATGATAAATCAGTTGCATCGATCTTTAATACGGCAATATCCGTATTTGGATCTTTACCACGCACTTCGGCGTTGAATACACGCTTATCATGCAAAGTAACCTCAATATTATCGGCTCCGTCAATTACATGATGATTAGTAACGACATAGCCATCGCCGGTTATGATTACCCCGCTGCCAATACCTTCTTCCGGCTCCTGCTCTCTCTCTCTTGGCCCGAAAAAGAATTCCAGAGGGTCCCTGGCTTCTTCTTCTCTTTCCCTGATGGCCTTAACGTGAACCACACCATGAATAGTAAGTTCTGCGGCATTGGTGAAATCAGGGTGCCGGGGATCAGGATTATCAGGAATTACGGCTTTCCAGCCGCTATTCTCATGACTCTTTGTTATATTATTTTCCGGATAATTAGCCGATGTGGCAGATACAGAAGCCGCGATAATTGCCAAAAACAGAGCAAATAACAAATTCGGGTTTATATTCTTCTTTTTCATAGCGGTTATTTTTATTATAATTAGTAAACAATTCTATTTTCAGTAATACTCTTTTAATTTCAGACTCAGGTATTGCAGTAGTTTTCCGGAATAAGGCGCGGTATTTTAAAGCGCAGGTACACCGGTATTTCTTCCCCGAAGGGGTGATAAATTATTTTATTCTAATGTATACCAAAGAGACTTTTTATTGGTAAACTCCCTGCTTCCTTCTCCGGCCATTTCCCGGCCCAGCCCCGATTTTTTTATTCCGCCGAAAGGCAGTTCGGGCCTTGACTTCACAGGGGCATTGATATAGATGATCCCTGCCTGGATTTTGCGTGCAAATTTCCAGCCGCGTTCTATGTCCCCGGTCCATATTGAGGCTCCCAGTCCGTAATCGCTGTCATTTGCCAGGCGCGCAGCTTCCAGTCCGTCGCCGGCCACTAAAACCGATGCTACCGGACCGAACAGCTCTTCATTGTATGCGGGCATACCCGGGTTGATGCCGGTAAGTATCATTGGGTTAAAAAATGCATCTTTATCCGGGGCCTGGGTTCCTTCCCAGAATAGATTGGCTCCTTTTTCAAGCGAAATATTTACCTGTTTTTCCAGAAGGTTTTTTTGCTCTTTGCTTGCCAATGAAGCATAATCGCTGTCATCGTCAAGGGGGTTGCCAAATTTCTGCTTCTCCATCTCTTTTTTGAACTGGGTAAGGAATTCGTCTGCAAGGCTTTCGTGAATAATGAAGCGCTTGGCTGCATTACAGGCCTGCCCGAAATTCTTCATCCTCGATTTTACCCCGGCTTTTGCGGCTTTTTCTACATCTGCATCCTCAAGAACAATGAACGGGTCGTTACCCCCGAGTTCAAGAACTGATTTTTTGAGGTGCTTACCTGCATGCAGGGCAACATCTGCCCCGGCTTCAGCCCCGCCGGTCAGGCTGACTCCCTGAACACGGAAGTCTTTGATGATATTATTAATTTTTGATGATGATATGATCAGACTCTGGAAAACCCCGCCAGCTAAGCTTGTTTGTTCAAATATCTCTTCTATTTTTTTTGAACAGGCCGGCACCTGCGATGAGTGTTTGAGGATTATGGCATTTCCTGCCATCAGTGTTGTAGCCGCAAACCGGAAAAACTGCCAGAAAGGGTAGTTCCAGGGCATTATACCCAGTATTACGCCCAGGGGTTCATATACTACCCGTCCTTCTCCGTCTCCGGTTTCGGCTGGTTTATCGGCCAGGTAGCTTTCGCCGTTTTCTGCAAAATATTCAAGGGCCATAGCCGATTTTTCAATCTCTTTTCTTGAGTCGGTAATGACCTTACCCATTTCATTACTTATCAGGGTGGCAAACTCGTCTTTGTTGTCTTTCAGGTTTGACGCCAGACGCCTTAGAAAGTGGCTGCGTTCATCAAAACCTGTTTGTCTCCACACTGCAAAACCCTGTTGAGCCCTGGTTAGTATCATATCCAGCTCCTGAATGCTGGTTTGTTCAAATTTCCCTATAATTTCGTTATTATATGGATTTTTCGATTGTATCATGGTGTTTTGCTTTACAGCCCTGTCACACCATCAAGGAAATTTGGTATTACAGGTAATTAATAAATTGAACTGCTTGTAACAGGTGAAACTGAAAAAGTCATGCCAAAAAATTGTTTGCTGAACCCCTGGAAGGTTATGTCTTTATTGACAAGTGATTGTGCGACACGTGTAAAGCCTTTTTAAGGATTCAATATCCGGTTAGCATCAGTCATTGAGGTATAATTCCACACTTTCTGTTTTTACTGAAAAGCCAATATGAAGGAAGGACAACTGTTTATCTTGTTTCCGAAACGGATAAATATTGCTCTGTTCTGTTCCTCATTTTGAGCACAGGATCCGGGTTCGGGTGTAACTGGCAATCGTGAGCCCCGGATAAAAATACCAGGGGATTTATGATATGATGAATGAATAAGATTAAAAGAAAGGTATGGTTATTGAACTTAATTAATGGGTTTGATATATAATGTATTATGGGACGGATTTTTTTAGTAGGAGATATACACGGATGCAGTAAAACTTTCAAGAAGCTGATTAAAGAAGAGATCGTGATTGGGAAATCTGATAATATTTACTGTATTGGCGATTATATTGACAGGGGAAGGGACAGTAAAGAAGTTATTGATTTTATTCTTGAATTGCGTGATAGTAATTATCAGGTACACACTCTCCGGGGCAATCATGAACAGATGCTGCTTGATTCAATGAGCAGCAGCCAGGCATTTTCTATTTGGGTTGGCAATGGGGGTGATACGACCCTTAGAGATTTTAACGCTGAATCTGTTGATGAATTAGATCCTGTTTATATCGATTTTTTTAAGAGTACGAAATATTATGTATACAATAAAGATTTTATTGCCGTCCATGCGGGTCTGAACTTTGATGCAGATGATCCTTACGAGGATAAAAATTCAATGTTATGGATAAGGGATTTCAGGGTAAACCGGTCCCGTCTTGGCGGCAAACTGCTAATTCATGGACATACACCCATGCACGGTGATTATATCAGATCACAGGGTTTTGGGAGCCCTTTCAATATTGACGGTGGTTGTGTATATAGTAATATCGAGGGTATGGGAAACTTGTTTGCACTGAATTTATATGAACAGAAATTGCTTGAGGTCAGGAATATTGATTTTTAGGTGAGCAGGCTCGATCTTTAATTGACTTTAAAATACCCTTTATAAGAGGTAGCCGGATCTTGCCCTGACCCAGGAAGCAGGTCATGAGCACAGAATTTCTGATTTCTATGGCGGGTTGCATCAGCGAACCGGTTATGTCATCAGAATGCCGGCCATACCATCCGGCGGCAGAAATCACCTGGTATTATTCGTATTTCAGTGTAACTGCAGGGTTTGCTCCGGCGGCCCTGAAAGCCTGGTAACTCACCATAAGTACGGCAATAATGTAGGAAAAGGCTGAAGCGGTAACAAACACCAGTGGTGACAGGTTTATGCGGAATGCAAAATTATCAAGCCAGTTTGTCATCAGATACCAGGCTATGGGCCATGATACCAGGGTGGCTATAATAAAGAGGCGGTTGATCTCTTTGAGCAGGAGCCACACCACTATGCCTTCGGTTGCACCGAAAACCTTGCGTATGCCAATCTCCCGGGTTCGCTGTTCAGCCGAATAGGAGGAGAGCCCCAGCAATCCGAGGGAGGCAATCACTATTGCCAGCAGGCTGAAGCCTGAAAAGAGTATACCTGCACGCCTCTCGTTACCGTACTGATCAGCTACCGAATCCTCAAGGAAGAAATAGTCAAATACCTGGTCGGGGACAAACTCATTCCACTTTTCTTCAACCGTTCTAATTATTTCTCCGGGATTACGGTCATCGAACCGTATAGTCAGGTACATATTGTTTTGCCCGAAAACGATGACAAGCGGGCTGATCCTCTGATGAAGGGATTCGTAGTGAAAGTCCTCAACCACACCCACCACGGTTCTCTCATCATTAAGGTTGACAAAGACCTTTTGCCCCAGAGGTGAGCCATCGAAACCAAATCCATGTGCTGCTGCCTGGTTTATCACTATTGCCGATGAATCTGAGGCATAATTCCTGTCAAAGTACCTGCCCTCTACTAGCCTGAGATCCAGAGCTTTGTCAAGGTCATATGATGCGTGAAAAAAATTGTAGGTCTGCATGTCATCCGGCGGTGCACCCTCTTTTCGCATAATTGTATTGCCTATTATGGTTGCAGGCAGAGAGTTGGATCTGGCAACTGCTTCAATGCCGGGCAGGTTACGCAATTCGTCTGCGAAGGACTGGTGCTGCGCTGATGGCATAATATATGTCCTGTCGATGACCAGTGTATTTTTGGGGTTGTATCCCAGATCCTTATCCCGGATAAAGGATATCTGGCTGTAAACCACAAAGGTGGCTATCAGCAGCCCGATCGTGATAACGAACTGAAGTGTTACAAGGATACCCCTGAGAAGACTGCTCTTCATCCCCGAAAGGGACTTCCCTTTAAAAATTACCATCGGATCGATATTGGCCAGAAAGAAAGCCGGATAGCTTCCAGCCGCAAAACCTACAAAAAGTATTGTTGCCAGCAATACAGCGATGGTGACAGTTACCGGCAGGGTTGAAAGTGCGATCTGCTTTCCTGCGATATTGTTGAAAGCAGGCATTGCAATGATAATTATGACAATAGCTATTAACAATGCCAGCGCAGAAAGGAGGACAGATTCAGTCAGGAACTGCCCCGCCAGTCTGGAGCGGGTAGAACCTGCAATCTTTCTTACTCCTACTTCTTTTGCTCTCCTGGCTGACCTTGCTGTAGCAAGGTTCATAAAGTTAATTGCTGCAATAATGATAATGAAGAGTGCGATCAGCATTAATACATAAACCATGGTGATATTACCACCAATCTCCATTTCAAAGGGCATATCCGACCTGAGGTGGATATCTGTAAGGGGCTGGGTGAAATAATTGTAGCGATTGCCCAGATGCTCAAGCTCCTCCATTGAGGCACCCATTATCTCCTCAAAAACCGGTCCTGCATGGGTCGTGACCAAATATTCAAAGCGGCTGTCAATATCTTTTGGATCGGTTCCCTCCTGCAGCAGGATATATGTGTAATTGTTGTTTGATACCCAGGCGGGTGCCTGCGCCCATTGCATGCTGACAAAGGAGCAGACAATATCAAATTTAATATGGCTGTTAGGGGGTGGATCCTCAGCAATGCCAACTACCTGCCATTCCTGGTTGCCGGACCATTTTCGCACGCTTTTGCCAACGGGATCTTCGCTGCCAAAATACCTTTCTGCAGTGGATTGAGTCATGACAAGCTGATTGGGTTCATTGAGAATGTTGCCGGGGTCGCCGCTTATCAGCCTGAAACCTTTGAATAGCTGGAAGAATGTCGAATCGGCATAAATCAGACTTTTTTCGATGAATGTTTTGTCGCCGTAACGAATGTCAGGGTCTCCCGCGAAAGAGAAAATACGGGTGTAGTTGAGGATGTCGGGGTACTGATCATAGGAAACCGGGCCGATTGCATTATTGCTTATCGGTGCCAGCATCTCGGTATCCTGCAGTTTCGCGTCAAGGCAGACCCTGTAGATATTATTTGCATCAGGGTGGAATCTGTCGTAACTGAATTCATCGATAACGTAAAGGATTATCATTAGTGCGCTCGCAATTCCTACTGCCAGCCCAAAAAGGTTAATAAGTGTATAGCCTTTCTGTGCCAGTAGATTCCTGACCGAAACTTTCAGGTTATTGTATAGCATCGCAGTGGTTTTTTAAGGGCCGGGTTGAGAATAAGACGCCTGCACCATATGATTTGTTACAGGCAAAAAGACGTTTTATGCTTTTTTTCTTAATTATAAGCAGCAAAACCGGTTGGCAAACCTTCCGGCTTATAAATAGCAGGGGAGAGTAAGAAACTTGATTACTTTGACTATTTTTATGCTTTTCCCATTATTGGGGTGCCATAATGCATCCAGGGTCTTACTTTTTAAAACACCTTCTATGTTGAAAGGAATATCACCACTTATAAGTCCCCGCTTACTCGAGGTTCTGGCCCGTATGGGCCATGGTGATGAGATCGTGCTTGCCGATGCCCATTTCCCCGGTGAATCTCTCAATAATCTTGTTATCAGGGCTGACGGACTGCGGATTGCCGATCTGCTTGAGGCAATACTCCCGCTTTTTGAGCTTGATGCTTATGTTGCCAACCCCCTGGCAATGATGGATGCAGTAGAGGGCGACCAGCTTGATCCCGGTGTTGAGTCATCATATATGGACAAGGTAAGGTTGACCAACCCGGCGATTGCTCCACCGGAGAGGATAGACCGTTTCGTCTTCTATGAGCGTGCAAAGAGCGCCTTTGCTGTGGTTATGACCGGTGAGACAGCAAAGTACGGTAATATAATTCTTGTAAAAGGGGTGACCCCGGGTTAGAGTTTTTTTAGTTAAATATTTTGATCAATTTAAAAATCAGTTATTATGAAAAAGGTAAATGTTTTTTTTGCAGCAATGCTGTTTGTATTTCTCTCTGCTGGTGTAAATGCCGCTGAAGATACCGGTTTTGATTATTTTAAGGGTAAGTGGGATGTTTTGATAAAAGGGACTCCGAACGGCGATGTCAACATGGTTATAGTTTTTGATAAAATTGATGATAAGGTGGCAGGTTCGATTCAGGACTATGAGGGCAATGATGTGCTGGAGGTTACCAGTGCAAGAATTGAGCCCGAATGGGCCAGCGTAAATTTCTTTGCCGAGGGTTATGATCTTACCATTACGCTGAGGAAGAAGGATAAAGATAATGTGACAGGCGACATGATGTATATGTTTGATGTTGAAGGCAAGAGAATTATAGAAGGAAAAGAGTGAAGGAGAATGCCAACCGTTAGGAATGCATCATATATTAGATCCGCTTAACTGCATTGCCTGACAA
>SLRB01000228.1 GCA_007131165.1 Bacteroidales bacterium
CTTTGAACTACGACGGTACAGGATATGTATTAAGATTTACCTATTCCCCCGGGGAAGAGGATCCGGATCTCGAACTGGGGTTTATTGACTCTGAACCTTTTAATATGGTTGATGTCAATAGCTACGAGATAAGCCTGGATGCAGATGATCCGCTCGTTTTCACAACACAGACTGTTGGGTATGATCCGGTGGAAGCTGTTGATGTTGAGATATCAAATGAGGGGGGTGGTATAGTTAGCGGACTTGCGGTTGCTTTAAGTGGTGATAATCCAGATAATTTTACCGTGACATCACCTGATCCCACAAGCCTTAATCCTGATCAGGAAGAAACCAGCTTCTTTACTGTAAAACCAAATGACGCCCTTGGTGTTGGCAGTTATTCTGCTATAGTTACCGTAACTGCCGATAATGGGATCAGTGAGCAGTTTGTGGTTAATTTTGATGTGCTTCCTGAATATGAAATTGCAATCAGTCACGGGGATGATGAGCCGCTGGATACTGAAAACCCGCTGGTTTTTGAGAGTCTCACCGAGGGTTACGGAGAGTTAGGTTTCGTAACTGTTACTATCACTAATACTGGCGGCACGGAGATTTCAGATTTGCAGGTCACTCTTGAGGGGATTGATCCAGATGATTTTGAGCTGGATGACCTCTCCGAAACAACCGTGGGCCCCGGACTAACTGTTACTTTTGGAATACGGCCAGTAACAGAACTCACACCCGGATCATACAATGCAACTGTTACAGTAGAGGACAATAATGGAACATCACCTAATTTCAGCGAGTCATTTGATGTTCAGTTTGAGGTTATTGAATATACCTATTCAATAAGCCTTGATCCGGAAGGACCGGTTGATTTTGGGATTAGAGCGGTAGGGTATGCAGCGGTTACGGCGGAAGAAATTACGGTTACGCGGACTGGCACAGGGAATATTACTAACCTATCGGTTGCTATGAGCGGTGATGAGGGTGAAGGCACATCTGATTTTACTTTAACCGGCCCGGGTGAAACTACTCTGGATGGTGATCCGAATTCCACCACATTCACGGTAGCTCCAAAAGCAGAACTTGAAACAGGATTCTATGTGGAGACAGTTACTGTAACTGCTGATAATGATATTGAAGAAAGCTTTACAGTTTCTTTCAGGGTAACAGATCAGGCTGTCTGGCAGGGGACAACCAGCAACTGGCACACACCAGAGAACTGGAGTACCGGGACTGTGCCTGATCAGTATGCGGTAATCAGAGTACCTTCCACATCTAACGATCCTGTCATTTCCGGGGCTAATGCAACGGTTAATGAAGTGGTGATTGAAAATGGCGCCAGCCTCACTGTTAGCAGTCCCCGCCGTCTTACCATCAACGCGGGAGGACGTCTCACAGTTGAGCCTGGAGGGCAATTGACGGCAACCACCGGCACCCTGGTCAATAATGCAGGCATCGGTGGCATAGTGATTGAGTCGGATGTGTCAAATACCGGTTCGGTAATTCTCAACAGTTCCGGTATTCAGGCTACTGTTATGCGTCATGTTACCGGCGGTAACTGGCATTTGATATCATCATCTGTATCAGGACAGGGCATTGAAGATTTTCTGACCGACTCCGAAAATAATATCGCCCAGGCTGGCGGGGGCTTGTACGCATTAACGCATTACGAGGAAAGCTTTGATGGTACCTCTGGGGGTTGGGCCGATCCCTATGTATTGCCGGTTGATGGCAGCTTTGCAGTTGGCGGTGGTTACCTGGCCAGAAGAAGAGATAACGGCTCACTTGCCTTTTCAGGTGTCCTGGCGCACTCATCGGTAAATATTGCGATATCGCGTGATGCACATGGCTGGAATGCTATCGGGAACCCATTTGCTTCAGCTCTTGGCGCCAGGAGTGGTGCATCATCATCACAAAACTTCCTGGGGGTTAACGCAGGGCAGCTTGATGATAATTTTGCCGCACTTTATCTTTATAACCCGGTAACGTCAGATTATGAGATTATTAATGGTGTTACTGTTATTGGTGAAGAACCTGGAATAATAGATCAGGATTATATACAACCCGGGCAGGGATTTATTGTAAAAGCAAAGGAAGGCGGAGGCAACATAAGCTTTACCACAGCCATGAGGGCTCACGACAACTCCTCGGCTTTTTACAAGAAGTCGGCCGGTTCTCCATGGCATGCTATAAGACTTAAGGTAGGGTTTAACAACAGGGAGGCCTCTACTCTTATTGCATTCAACAATAGCATGACTAGGGGGCTGAATCCGATGTATGATGCGGGACAATATGGGGCCGACTCCGGATTCAATTTGTATTCACGTCTTGTGGAAGGTGATTACGGTATAAATTTTGCAATACAGGCCCTGCCGGATTATGGTTTTGAAGATCTTGTAATTCCTGTCGGTTTTGATTTTGCCGAGGGGGGCGAAGTGACATTCTCGGCCGATCTGCTGACTCTGCCATCAGGAGCTGCAGCAATTCTCGAAGACAGGGCAATGGATGTGTTTATTGATCTTGAAAAGGAGGATTATACTGTTTCCCTGAATGAGAACACCTCGGGTATTGGCAGGTTTTTCATTCATACAGACATTCAAATTACTGGTGTGGATGAGATCCCCGGAGAACTGGGTGGCCGGGTGCTGCAGATTTACTCTTATGGCAAGGAGGTCTTTATTGTTGGTGAAGTTGTGGAGGGAAGCTATGCACAGGTATTTGATATAATGGGACGCAAGTTAAAGGAGGTAAGGCTTGAACCCTCTGACAGAAATTCCTTCATGGTTGATGAGCTTGATATGGGTGTATATATTATCAGGGTTTCGGGTGATGGGATGAATAAGTCATCGAGGGTGTTTATCGAGCAGTAGTTTGTAGTTTTAACACATAATATTAATTTTGTATAGATCAAACAGATGTAACATATATATTTACATTTCGTTAGATCAAAAGGCAATGAATAGCAGTATCATTATAGCTGAGAAGGGTAAAACTTACAGGAGAATGGAAAGAAAAAACAACAGGCATATTTTTAATGAGATAGGTGAAAAGAAGATCTCACGCAAGGAGGCTATTAAAAAAGCCGGTTATGCTGCTTTTTCTGCTGCCACTATGATGCTTTTGCTGAATAATCCGGCCAAGGGACAGGGTGATTCACACAGCCCACAGAGACCCGGCGATTGGGATGAGTGGGATTGGGACTAAATAGAGACAGGAATATTATTACCGGAATAGTTACATGGCCGGGAACTGATATCAGTTCCCGGCCTTTTTGCAGTGTGCCTTGTGAGGCTAAGCTGATGATTTTACTCTCTGTATGTGATCCTGTTCTTTCTGTCTGGTTTTTATTTTGTTTATCAAAGAGCCGGGATTGCTGCATAGCGGTAGTTCATCGAAAGGATATTTTGTGTCAGCTCAAGGGTTTTATCGATGGTGCGGGGGGTGTCGTGCATCACCGGGATGTCGCCGGGACGGAGGCCTGAGAGGTTGATTTTAGAGGGGTTGAAGCTGGCGCGGTAGTCGGCAAACATGCGGGTCCACATTATTATATTATATCTTTTCCTTAGCTGCCGGTACTGGCCGGGGGTGATGCGGCCGTAGGGGGGGCGGAAGAGTTTGGAGTCTATCACCCGGGCGGCGCGGTCGACATCTTCCATATAGCTGGGGGTGGAGGTGATCCAGCCGTTGGGATGTGACCAGGTGTGGTTTCCTGTGGAATGGCCGGCGGCGATGATCTGGTCGTAGAGGGAGGGGTGCTTTTCAACGTTTTGTCCGAGGCAGAAGAAGGTTGCCTTTGCCTCGTGTTTTGCCAGCAGCTCGAGCAGGCGGGGGGTGCTTTCGGGATGGGGGCCGTCGTCAAAGGTGAGGTAGATAACACCACTGCCGGCGGGCATGGTGAAGCGCAGAGCCGGCAGG
This sequence comes from Bacteroidales bacterium, assembly GCA_007131165.1. Lineage (GTDB taxonomy): Bacteria > Bacteroidota > Bacteroidia > Bacteroidales > PUMT01 > PXAP01. Next base: position 3,901 of record SLRB01000228.1, read on the forward strand.
AGCTTTTCTGCAAGGTATGATGCTTTTCCTGTAAGCGGGTTTGTCATCCGGGGGTATATATATATTATGTCGTCAGTCTCTCAGCAGCTGCATATAACCGGTGAGGTTGCCTGATATCTCCTGTTCAAGGTAATAGTCATTGCCGGTAACGGTGTTAAGAAGCTCCCGGTAAAGCGACAGGGCTCTCTGCATCTCGTGTTCCACATAGGGCCTGAACCTGCGGTGCAGGGAGAGATAGTAGTTCAGCTCCCTCTGCAGCAGATCCGATTTTTGCATAGCTATGGATGAAGCTCTGTCTTGTTCCCCGATAAGGTAATAATTCTCTATTATGGGAATTATAAAGTAGTTGTAGGGTATGGTTTCATTTGGCAGCACATCCATTGCAAGGTCAAGGATAACTGCGGCTGAATCGTGCTTCTGCTCGTTTACCAGGTTACCGGCCAGCCGGGCGAGGACACTGCGCAGGTTGGAGCCCATCCGGCGGTGTGTCTCGTCAAGATAGACTGCGGGGTCATAAATGTTGCCCCATTCGAAATGCCTGGTGATATTCCCGTACATGGCCTCTGTGTTGACATGGCCGGGGTAGTTGTCCATCTCCTGCTTTAATATGGGGACGAGCCTGTAGGCCATGCCTTCGAGCTGGAGGTAGTTATGCAGCCCGAGCATTTCTGTTGTGGGTACGGTGACGGCAAAGTATATTGGGCGTTCCCAGTTGTTCGTTGCCAGCATGTCGAGCAGGGCAAGGCCTGACCTGGTGAGGTGCCGGCGGTTGATAAACCACTCCATTTCCGGCTCGATGAGGTGAGCTCTTTCTTGTTCGACGGTCCCGGTGTTGAGCACCTGGAACGGGTTGACGGGGAGGCTGAAGTTTTTGGAGGGGATGTAACTGACATATTCGCCGGTCGATAGCTGGAGCTGGTTTACCGTATCGTCGCTGAGGGCGAATTCGAGGGCATCATGAAGGTTCGCAGGCTCGGGCATGCGGTCTAAAAGGTATATGAGCTCGCGCGTGCCGGTAACATACTTGTCGCGGGCCATTGAAACGGGCAGCGGGGCCGATTCGTAAACCTGCCTTTTCAACTGGTCAATATACCAGTCCGTTCCGAGATAGCTCAGGTTGACCACTCTTACGTCGGTGCGGATGCCCTCGACCTCCTGCGCATACCATAGGGGGAAGGTGTCGTTGTCGCCGTACGTGAAAAGTATGGCATCAGGGGCGCAGCTGTTGAGGTAGTTGACTGCCATATCTCTGGCCACATACCTGCCGGAACGGTCGTGGTCGCTCCAGTTCTGCACAGCGAGCACACCGGGTACGAAGGTAAGTGGCACGAGGGTGGCAAGAAGGGCGCCCTTTTTGCCGCTAACATAGTGCCTGAGATTATCGTACACGGCCAGCACGCCTATCCCTAACCAGATTGCAAAGGCATAGAAGCTGCCTGCATATGAGTAGTCCCGCTCCCTGGGCTGGTAAGGGGTCTGGTTGAGGTAGATCACGATGGCGATGCCGGTGAAAAAGAAGAGGAGGAATACCACCCATGCATCTTTTTTGTTTTTCTGCAGATGGTAAAGGAGCCCGATTATGCCAAGCATCAGTGGCAGCAGGTAGTACCTGTTCCTTGCCCTGTTGTCTTCAAGGTGCCGGGGCATGCCGAACTGGGGCCCCAGCCTCTGCTGGTCGATGAAGTGGATGCCCGACATCCAGTTGCCTTCGAGCAGCCGGCCGTGGCCCTGGATGTCGTTCTGCCTGCCCGCGAAGTTCCACATGAAATAGCGGAAATACATGTGGCCAAGCTGGTAGGTGAAGAAGAACCTCAGGTTTTCGGCGAAAGTGGGAACTATATGGGTCAGGACACTGCCGTCTTCATATTCTGCCTTGATCTCCCGGCCCTCAATATCTCCCCACTCCCTGTATGCTTCGATATGGTCGGGATCGGGACTGTACATGCGGGGGAAAAGGGTCTTGAACCGGCTGTCGTAATTGTACCTGTAACCACGCGTTACGGGAACGTACCTGCCCTCTTTTTGGATGTATACGGGGCGTCTCTCTCTCTGTCCGGTTATTGGTGCATTGTAGTAGGGTCCGTGAAACAGGGGCCTGTCGCCGTACTGTTCCCTGTTAAGGTAATCAAGAAGCGAAAACATATTGTCGGGGCTGGCCTGGTCCATCGGCGTACCGGCATGCGAGCGTATCACTATAATGCTGTAGGAGGAGTAACCAATAAGCATTGCCGTTATACAGAGGATTATGGTGTTGAGCACTGGCTTGTTCTTCCTGTGCGAGTATATCAGTGCGCCGGTAAGAAGCGATATGACAGCAATAAGGTAAATGGCAACACCGCTCTTGAAAGGCAGTCCGGCAGTATTGACAAAAAAGAGCTCGAACCAGGATGCTGCCACCACAAATCCCTGGATGATACCGTACATTACGCCAAGGAGCAGTATTACAGATACTGCCGATGCCACCATGAACCCTTTGAGGGTAACGGTATGGGTCCTGAAATAGAAGATAAATACAATGGCGGGTATGGCCAGCAGGTTGAGCAGGTGGACACCGGTTGAGAGGCCCATAAGGTAGGCTATAAGGATCAGCCACCGGCCTGATTGCGGTTGTCCGGCAGAATCTTCCCATTTAAGGATAGCCCAGAAGACCACTGCCGTAAACAGCGAAGAGAGAGCGTAAACTTCTGCTTCGACGGCAGAGAACCAGAAGCTGTCGGTGAAGGTGAATGCAAGGGCTCCTGTAAGTCCGGCACCGGTTACTGTTATGATATTTTCTGTTGTATAATTATCTCCTTGTATTGTTATCTTTCTTGCAAGGTGGGTGATGGTCCAGAACAGGAACATTATGGTGAAGGCGCTTGCCAGGGCCGACATGATATTTATACTAATGGCCACTCTTTCGGGGCTCCCGGGGGATGTCCCACCTGTAGCTTGTATGCTGCGGTTATGAATTCGCCGCAGTCCCAGAAACCGGCAGTCGGTTCGACGGTAAGAATATATACGGTGGCTGCTATAGTGAAAGCAATCCACCCGCCAGCGAGGTCTGCCTGTTTATATTTATGCATCGCGATTTGCCGGAGAAAGGCGGTTTTTTTGGTTGCAGGTGTAAAGAACGAAATTTTTTGGCTAATATTGAAACCTTGTTATGTAATCCGGCCCTGCCGGACTGGCACCGGCTCCTGGTTTGGGAAATAGAGCCGGCTCGGGGGTTGACCCCCACAGCCTGTAAATTGTTGATCAGATGCACAGACGAAGGTTTTTTATAGTGGTTTTTTTAATGGGTATTGCCCTGTGCGGCAGCGGCCAGTACGGGAATGATATCTACTATTCCGACAGGACAATTGACCCGGCCGACAGCAGCATGCTGTTCCTGCGCTTTGGCGGCTCGGCGTTTATGAATAACAAGGAGTTTTTCAATGTTTACCAGCCGGGGTATACGCTCATAGGGTTCTATATGCAGCCACAGCTTGAATATTACCCGGGCCCGTCGACCATGATCAGGGCGGGGGTGCATTTGCTGAAGTATAGCGGACTGGGGGAGTTTCATAAGGCTGTACCCACATTTACCGTCCACCACAGTTTTGCACCCGGGTTCGACATGGTGTTCGGCTCGCTTTACGGGTCGCTTGATCATGACATGATAGAGCCCCTGTTCAAGTTTGAGCGCTTTTTTACTCATCATAATGAGAGCGGTCTGCAGTTTTTGATTGATATGGATTTTGTTGAAGCAGATATCTGGCTCAACTGGGAGAGGTTCATTTTTACGGGAAGCCCATTTCAGGAGGAGTTTACCGCTGGATTTTCATCGCGGATCTTCCCGGGCGGCAGGGATGGCCGGTTCAGGCTTGAACTTCCTGTACAGCTGCTGGCCACTCATCTGGGGGGACAGATTGA
>SLRB01000084.1 GCA_007131165.1 Bacteroidales bacterium
AATGGCATCTCCACATAGTGCTTATGGCATGGGCCGATTATATGGCAACCGGCGATAAGCGGTTTCTGGAAAAGTATTATGATGAACTGGTAAATAAAACCCTCCTGGCTCTTGCAAGGGAGGACGGACTGATAAGTACGCGGACGGGACTGGTAACGGGGGAGTTTTTGGAGAGTATTCATTACCACGGGACAGCATTCAGGGATATAGTGGACTGGCCACAGGGAACCCCGGCAGGCGAGGAACCAGGGCCGGGGTGGTTTGGAAGCGTGAGGCCTGAGGGTGAAACCGACAGCTATGTATTTAGTGATATAAATACTGTGGTAAATGCATTTCATTACAGGAACCTTGTACTGATGGAAAAAATAGCTGATCTGCTGGAAAGAGAGGATGATATGCGTTTCTTCAAGAACAGGGCGGCACTTGTAAAAAAATCCTTCAACGAGAAGCTTCTTAACAATGAAACAGGCCTTTATACCGACGGCGAAGGAATAGAACACAGTTCGCTGCATGCAAACATGTTCCCGGTTGCATTGGGAATTGCCCCGCGTAATAATTATCCACAGATCAAAGAATTTTTGGAATCCAAAGGCATGGCATGCAGTCCCTATGGAGCACCATACCTGTTTGATGCTTTATATGAACTGGGGGCCGAAAATTACGCTTTTGAACTTCTAACATCCGAAACCGACCGCAGCTGGATGAACATGATAAGGTTCGGCACTACCATCACATCTGAGGCATGGGACATAAAATACAAGAACAACATGACGTGGAACCATGCCTGGGGCGCATCGCCTGTATATATAATAACACGCCATATATTTGGCATAGAGCCACTCGAGCCCTCTTTCAAAAAGATCCTTATCAGGCCGCAACCCGGACAGCTGGAAAAGGCACAAATAAAAACACCAACCATCAGAGGCGATATCTCAGTAAGATTTGAAAGAGGGGAGCCCGGCATCAGCGAAATGCAGGCAGGTGCCTTTGACATGGAAATATCGATACCGGCCGGTACTTCCGCAAAGGTGGTTCTGCCCGAACCATGTGAGAAGGACTTTACACTGCTAATGAATGGCATCGAAAAACAAACCGTTATTCAAAACGGATCGATTATAATTGAGGAGGTTGAATCTGGAAGCCACTCTTTTCGGATTATACCACATTTATACTCCAGGTAATTATTTACAACTACTTATGTAACAATTTTTTCAATAAATATGATTTTTATGGTATCTTGCATCAATTATAAACACAGGGTCATGGAGCATAATATTTCAAAAACAAAGCTTACATTCCCTGTTCTCAATGTTCTTGCGGCCCTTTTGCTGATAACCGCTTGTGCTGAAAGGCTGTCAGACCATGACAGGGGACTCCGGGAACTGGACAACGGCAACCTTCAGGAAGCCATAGTTCTATTTACAAGCAGTATAGAGAAAAATACTGATCTTGTCTCTTCATTTAATCACAGGGGTTTATCCTACCTTTACCTGGGGGAGTTTGACCAGTCGGTTACCGATTTCTCAAGCGCACTTGAACTGGAACAGGACCCGATTGTCTTTCATAACAGGGCTCTTGCATACAAGGAGTTAGGGCATCCCGAATGTGCCTTTGCCGATCTTGACATGGCAGGAAGACTGAATGAAACAGATCTGGAACTGTTCCTGAGCACAGGGTATGCAATGCTTGATCTTGGCTTCCTTGAACAGTCCGAATCGGTATTCAACAAAGCTATAAATGTATATCCAACAAGCATGGAGGCATACAACGGAAGAGGAAATGCTCGGATCGAACTGGGTGATATTGCAGGAGCAGAAGCGGACTGGGACAAGGCGGTAGAGCTGTCGGTAGGTGAACGGAACCGGTAATTACCTCCAGCCATTCCATTTCTGTGGAGGAATGCCGGTAGTTGCAGCCTGATATTGCATATACCACATTGTGCGCAGGCGAATATGGTTAATCTGCTAAAAAAGAACCCTTAAGCAGTAATGCAGATATGCTGAATGCATCCTTACATAAAGCATGCATTATGGCCTTTACGGGCCTGGTCATCCTGACCGGCTGCGGGCCATCGGTGTCACATCTTGTCCACGATGCTTTTATAAGAAAGGAACTTGGCGATTATGATGGCGCCATAGAAACACTTAACAGGGCCATTGAAGCAGACCCGGATAATGAAGACGCCTGGTTCTTCCGTGGCGACGCCAGGGTAAGCAAAGGCGACTACACCAATGCCCTTGATGACCTTGACCGGGCGATAGAGCTAAATCCGTCTTTTCATGCTGCCTACAATATGCGGGGAAATGCCAAATTCCGAATGGGGAAGCCTTTAGCAGCAATAGAAGATTATTCCAGGGCAATCGAGCTTTATCCTGAATATGCAAGGGCGTTAAATAACCGGGGGTATGCCAGGATGGTCATTGACCGCAGAGAGGAGGCGCTAAGCGATTTTGAAAATGCGCTAAGGTACAATCCCCAATATGTAATTGCGATGAATAACAGGGGGCTGGCAAAATACAGGCTCGGCATGCCTGAAGAGGCGATAAAAGATTTCGAAAACACCATCGAGCTCGATCCGGACTACGTGATGGCCTGGTTCAATATGGCACTTGCGGAGTTCGACCTTGGAAACTATAACCGTTCAGCACTACTTCTGGGGAAGACTGTTGAGCTTGATGATAAACTGACAGATGCCTGGCTTAAGCTGGGATATGTAAGGGCAACCATGGGGAACATGACCGGCGCATGCGAAAGCTGGTACAGGGCAATGGAACTGGGCGATCTGGAAGCCTATTACCTTATCGGGGAGCTTTGCCTGTAATATGACATAAATACAACCCTTATAAGCCCTTAACAAGAATATTGCATCCAATGATTATGAGGGTTTAACCCCATAAATCTAATTGACATCAGCCACCGTGTGAATATCCAGAAATACCGGTAACCCTGCAATCACTCCCCGAAAATCCGGCCGGGCCACTACTACACTTTCAGCTCCTCCCCTTCTGATCTGGCTATCACCACCGCACCGCATATATCACTCCATACGTTGGCTGCCGTTCTGAACATATCTACTATCCTGTCCACCGCCAGTATAAGTCCCACTCCTTCAAGGGGCAACCCCACGGCGGTGAGCACAATGGTTATCATCACCAGCCCGGCCATAGGCACACCTGCCGAACCAACCGAGGCAAGCAGGGAGGTGAGAACCACTATTACCTGCTGGCCAAGTGTTAGGTCTATACCGTAAGCCTGGGCAATGAATATGACGGCGACACATTCGTAAAGTGCCGCCCCGTCCATATTGATAGTGGCACCAAGCGGCAGGGTGAAACTACCTACCTTGCCCGACACCCCCGAATTGTTCTTCACCGCCTCCATCGTAAGAGGAAGGGTCGCATTCGAAGAAGAGGTCGTGAAAGCAGTAAGCAGAGGTATCCTTGCTGCAGCAAAATGCCTGAAAGGCCTGGCCCGTCCTATAAACCTGACGATAAGCGGAAGGGTTACAAAAACATGAACCAGGATGCCTGCAATGACTACGAACATGTACATACCCATGCTCTGAACCAGCGACGGCAGGTCATCCTGGGCTGCTATCCTGGCAGCAATAAGACCAAATATACCCAGCGGGGTGAAGCGGATCACAAAAAGTGTAATCTTCATCATCACCTCAAACACCGCTCTGATGAAACCAGCAAGTGTATCACTGTATTTTTGCTCTACACGGGTAATAAAGAAGCCGAAAAGAAGCGCAAAGAATATTACCGAAAGCATCTGGGTGTTGTCGGAAAAAGAGAGGAAAATGTTTTCGGGAATTATCCCCATGAGCGTCTGTCCGAGCGTTCCTTCTGTAACCTCCAGAACCGGGTCATGTGTCAGGTCTATATCGGCACCCACCCCGGGTTTGAACAGGTTCACCATGAACAAACCAGTAAGAATTGCAAGGGTGGAGGTGGAAAGATACCAGGCCATAGCCTTCCCCCCCAGCACACCAATGTTCCTGCCGCTTCCGATATTCACTATGCCTGTTACCAGGGAGCTGAACACAAGAGGTATGATGATCATTCTCAGGGCCCGCAGAAAGAGATCGCCCATCCATTCCACATAAACGGTATAATCCTTCAGGAATATACCGTAAAAAACCCCGAGTACCAGTGCAATCAGGATCTGCCAGTGAAGTTTGATACGCAACATACCGCCTCTTTAAAAGTCACTCCTCAATAAGAAAAACATAATTGCCTGCTGCAAGCCTGATACTGCTGACCTGCTGCATACCATCTCCCTCGTCGCCGGCAGCCTGGTAAACCGACACAGGATTACCCTCCTGCACCGTGAATGTATCTTCAAGGTAAAGATCGGCTGTGCTGTTGGGAGGTATTGTCACCCTGTAGAGGACCTTGTTACCTCCCCTTTCCCATGACGACCGTATCAGTCCTCTCGGACCCTCATACTCTGCCTCAAAATGATCAAGCCCTTCAACAAACCTCGGTTTAAGGATCACATTCCTGAACCCGGGATTGAGTGGGTCGGGGTTTATACCACCAGGAGCCTTGTAGAACCAGGCGCTGATCTCTCCAAACATTATGTGGTTCATCGATATGTCCCTGTCGGCGTCAATCGACCAGTTCTCCAGGAATGTCGTGGCGCCGTTCACGATCCACCATCCCCATGAGGGATAGGTCTCTTTAGAGGCAACCTTCCAGGCAACATCAGCGTATCCATTGTCGCTTAATGCATTAAGCAGGGCCTTCGACCCCAGCAGCCCCACATCGATATAGAAATCATTATCCTCAACCGTTTGCGCAAGGTTTGCTGCAACCCTCCCTCTCATATCATCCGGTACGAGTCCCCAGTGCAGGGGCATGCTCAGCTCGGTCTGGTAACCGCTTCCATATAAACCGGTTTCCCTGTCGAGGAACTTTTCATTAAATGCATTCTTAATCTTACCGGCCAGCCCCCTGTATTTCAGCTCATCCTCCACTTTGCCGAACAATCCGGCAGCATCGGCAAGTATAGTGGCAACAACGTAATAGTAAACAGTCGATGTAAGGCTCACATCAGCCCGGGAGCGCACCGGCACCCAGTCCCCGAGCCCCCAGTCCGTTACCCCCTCCGGATAACGATAGTCAATATAGTCAACATAACTTACAATATTGTTATATGTCTTTTCCAGCAGCCTGCTGTCGCCATAGAACAAATAGATATTCCAGGGAACTATCGCAAGACTCGAGGTCCAGTCCACTCCATTAGCCCAGTGGTATCCCCATCCGCTGGTAGGTATGATGGCAGGCAGCACCCCGTTTGGCTGCTGCTCATCGCGATGGTCGGCTATCCATTTTTCATATACGGTAATCCCGTCAAAATTGAACAAGCCGGTTTCGACAGCAATATGGCCATCGCCGGTCCATCCCAGCTTTTCCCTTTGAGGGCAGTCTGTCGGGTAGCCAAAGAGGTTTGCCAGGTAAGAGCTGTTGCCGGCCTCCCATATTTGGTTGATAACATCGTTGGAACTATGGATCCGGCCGGCCGGGGGAACATCACTGTGCATGAAGTACCCGGTCAGGCTCTCCACGGTAAGCTCAATGGGCCTGTCAGCGGTAACTTCCACATACTGGAACCCTTTATAGTTGAACCTGGGCATAAAAACATCCTCTTCATTCCCCGAAAGGATAAAAATATCGGTCTGGAACGGATCGGAATCATCAACAGGGCGGTAATGCTGGTCAATGTTGGATTGATCCACTCGCCCCCCGGCATCCAGCCTCTCACCATGCTTAAGCCGTATTTCGGTTCCTTCAGGGCCAGCAGCACGGAGGCTTACGATACCGGAAATATTCCGCCCAAGATCATATACCCAAGTTTGATGATCATGCTGCACCATACTCTGGGCAGGTATTTCAACCGTCTTCCTTACCGGGTGCATTGCCTGCGAAACGATCCTCTGAGAGGGTGCAGGGACAACTGTTACATTAAACCACCCGGAATCGTCAAAGCCCGGCCGGTTCCAGCCATGCTGCTCAAGCCTGGCATCGTAATGCTCGGCAGTATAGATGCTGTTGAAAATAACCGGGCCCGGCGAGGTTCTCCATTCACTTCCGCTACTGATGGTTTCAACAGTGCCATCCTCATAGGTAATCCTTAGGTCGGCACAAAATGAGGGTCTGGCCCGCCAGGGTACCTCATGGAAAAACCAGACGGCGGTGGACTGGTGGTTGTACCAGCCGTTCCCAAGGATCACACCTAAAGAGTTGGTGCCCTCCCTGAGCAGGTCAGTCACATCATGGGCAACATACATGGTACGCCTGTCGTAGCGTGTCTTTGCCGGGTCGAGCATGTGGTCGCCGCAACGTTCGCCATTAAGGTAGAGCTCATAGTAGCCTGCTGCTGCAATATAGATGCGCGCTTCAGCAACCGGCGCCGAAGGATTAAATTCACGGCGGAACTTGCCGGCCGGCTTTCTGTCAACGTCGCGCGTATCAGTTATCCAGTATCCTTTCCAGTTGGACTCGTCCATCATGCCGGTCTCGAACCAGGCAACTGCAGTTTCAGCGGAGCGCTTCCCGTTTTTATCCCATACATCAACCGACCAGTAATAGCGGGTAAAAGGTTCAAGTTTGGGACCGTCATATTCCACCCTCATTTCGTCAGACCTGACCCGGGCAGTATTCCATATGTTGCCGCTGCCGGCCGCCACCTCATCACGGCAGGTACCCAGGACAAACCTGTAGACAGCCTGTTCTGCCCCTTCTCTGCTGTCGTCCAATTGCCATGTAAAGCGTGGAGCGGGAGTATCAATACCCATTGGATTAACCAGGTATTCTGTTTTAAGGTTTACCGCGGTACAATCCACAGTTGTCAGGTCGCAGGAGGCAAGCATGCCTGCCAGAACACCAGCCAGTAAGGCTGAAGCAAATGTTTTCCGGATAATTGACATTGTATTGGTTTTAAGATGCATAATCGGTATCGGATTGGCCCGGTTGACCGGTTGAACACAATCAACGCTGCATATTCCCGGCCCTGGCAATTGCAAAAGCAGCGGCCCCCACAGCACCGGACAGATCAGAGTACTGAGCCAGGAGAATGGTGGTTTGTCTCCCCCCGGGCCTCCACTCATGTACATCAAGAAATTCCTTCAACGGTCCGAACAGGCTGTCTCCCGCATTTGTGATCCCCCCTCCAAGTATCACTGCATCGGGCGATATAGCATTTGATATTGAGCAGATTGCCAGGGCAAGCTTTCGCACCGAGTCAAGCCAGACCCAGGCTGCAAAACTGTCGCCCTTACGGTAGGCTTCAACCAGCCCTGATGTTGTATCAAAGCGGCCGGCTGAGCGCCTGGCTACAGTTGTATTTCCTATGGCCTGTTCAAGGGTGCCGGGAGAGCCGGTAATGCCGGTCTCGTCCATTGCAGAATTCAGGGTAATATGCCCCAGGTGGCCCGCCATAAGACCCTTGCCGGTGTATAGCTCTCCATTGATAAGTATTCCTCCCCCCACACCTGTGCCCAGGGTCAACAACACTATGTTCCTCAATCCCTTCCCTGCGCCAAAGCTTGATTCGGCCATCATTGCTGCATGTGCATCGTTCAGCACATACACCTCCTGGCCTCCCAGGTATTCACCCCAGTTGAAATTCTCTATCCCTGCAAGACGCCCGGGCATAAAAGCAATGGCCG
>SLRB01000043.1 GCA_007131165.1 Bacteroidales bacterium
GGCTCCTTACAAATACAACCTCACCTATCCGGGGGTATGCAACGCTCTTTTTTGACATCTTCACGTAATTGTAACACAAAAAGACTACATTTATATTGTTTTAACAAAAAAATATAAAGATAAGATCATCCGTTTAGTGTTTAATAATTATCTTTGGTACTATTTTAAAAATAAAGGTTTTTCACAGCCGTCAGGAAAGCAGGAATCCGCCCTGAATTGATCTGCCCCACCGGCCATAATTTTTACTATCTTAGAGTTAACTTATCAAATCATCATCTGTTATGTATTCAATACGATCTGTACCTGCATTACTTGTGCTTATTGCCCTGATGCACTTTACCGGCCCCGTTGCTTATACCCAGGAAGTGTGGTCGCTCGAAAGGTGCATCAACTACGCCCTGGAAAACAACATAATAATAAAACAACAGGAGCTCAACACCCGGGTAAGTGAGAACTCCCTGCTGCAGGCCAGGATGAACCGTCTGCCCAGCCTTAACGCCAACACGCAGCAGAGCTTCAACTACGGGCGTACACTGGACTTTGCAACAAATATTTACGAAGATCAGAACACCCGGTCGTTCAGCTACAATACAAGCAGCCAGGTTACCCTTTTCAACGGTTTCCAGATCACCAACACCATCAGGCAGAACGACCTGAACCTGATGGCAGCGCTGGCCGACCTGGAGACGCTGCAGAATGATATCTCCCTCAATATAGCATCTGCATACCTGCAGATACTGTTTAACAAGGAGCTGCTTAACATTGCCGAAAATCAGCTTGAGATAACCCGCCAGCAGGTGGAGCGTACACGCAGGCTGGTGGAGGCGGGAAGCCTGCCCAGGGGAAACCTGCTGGAGATCGAGGCCCAGGAAGCGTCTGACAACCTGAGGGTGGTAAATGCTAAAAACCAGCTTACACTATCCTACCTGACCCTTACCCAGCTGCTGGAGCTGCCTTCGCCCGAAAGCTTCGTTATTGAGATACCCGACTTCGAAGATGTGCCGGTGGTCACGCCTCAGTACGAGGTTGACCCGGTATACCAGGCTGCCCTGGAAACACAGCCCCAGGTAAAAAGTGCCGAATACCAGGTGGCCAGCTCGGAGACCGGACTGAGTATTGCACGCGGCAGAAGGAGTCCGCGCCTTTTCCTTTCCGGGAGCTACGGAAGCGGCTTCCAGGAGATAATGACGGGGCCTTACGCTGACAGGGAAACTCCCCCGTTTGCTGAACAGATCAGGAACAACCAGAGGACCTCCTTCTCGCTGGGCCTCTCCATACCGATTTTTAACTCCTGGCAGGTAAATACCGCCATAAGCAATGCAAGGATCGGTGTGATGAATGCCGAATACAGCATGCAGCGGACCAAAAACGAACTGTACCAGCGTATACAGCAAGCCTATACCGATGTGGTGGCTGCCCACGAAAACTACCTGGCCACTGAAAAGGCGCTGGTGTCGATCGAAGAATCGTTCAGGCACACAGAACAGCGGTTCGAGGTGGGGATGGTAACAACGGTTGAATTCAACCAGGCCCTGAACCAGCTCGGCAATACAAGGTCAGACCTGCTCAGGGCGAAGTACGAGTACCTGTTCAAGACCAGTATACTGGAATTTTATATGGGTAACCCGATTATCCTCTGATTTGATATTAAGTTGAATAATTATTTCGTTATAAAGTATAATGCTTTTATAAAATGAACAAGAAAACAATGAGATACCTGGTGATCGCCGCGGTGGCAATGATAATACTTGCCGTGGTGGGTAAGAGTGCCGGCTGGTTCGGTGCGGATACCGAAATAAGCGTGGCCACCGAAAAAGCCGAACGGCGCACCATTACAGAAACCATAACGGCCAACGGCAAGATCAGGCCGCAGACAGAGGTGAAAATAAGCCCGGACGTGTCGGGTGAGATAGTAGAACTGCATGTGAAGGAGGGCGAGCAGGTGCAGAGGGGCCAGCTGCTGCTCAGGATAAACCCTGAAACATACATATCGATGAAGGACAGGGCCGAAGCGGCAGTCAACTCTGCAAGGGCACAGCTCGCGAACGCCAAGGCAAGGCTTGCGCAGGTAGAGGCGCAGTTCGAGGAGGCTGAAAGGAGCTACCAGAGAAACATCAGGCTTTATGACCAGAATACGATTTCCGAGGCCGAATATGATGCATCGCGGTCGAGATACAGGGTCGCGCTGGCTGAGGTCGAGGCTGCATCGCAGTCGGTGCAGTCGGCCGAATTCTCGGTCAAATCATCTATCGCCTCTCTCAACGAAGCACAGGAGAACCTGCGGCGGACCACGATTTATGCCCCGACCAGCGGAACGATATCGAGACTTAACGTCGAACAGGGCGAGAGAGTGGTTGGTACTGCCCAGATGACGGGTACCGAGATGATGAGAATAGCCGACCTTACGCGTATGGAGGTTCTTGTTGAGGTTAACGAGAACGACATCGTCAGGGTTAAGAATAACGATACGGCCGTTATTGAGGTGGATGCGTATATGGGACAGGATTTCAGGGGTGTGGTGACAGAGATAGCCAATTCGGCCAACGTCTCGGCAGTAGGGGCCGACCAGATAACCAATTTCGATGTCAAGATACTGATACTCGAAGATTCCTACCGCCACCTCCTGCCGGAGCTTCCGGAGGGCCGCTTTCCGTTCCTGCCGGGCATGTCGGCAACGGTCGACATACAGACGACAACCAGGCGCGATATCCTTACAGTGCCTATCCAGGCGGTGACCACGAGGTCTGATACACTTATGGTGGCACAGGCGGGGACAACAGATGCGCCGGAGCGTGAAACCCAAACGGTGAGCAGATCCGGGTCAGAAGGCAACACCATGAGCGAGGTTGTGTTTATAAGGGGGCCGGAGAACACCCTCTCGATGAAAAGAGTGGAAACGGGGATACAGGACAACAACTATATTGAGATACTGGGGGGACTGGAAGTGGGAGACGAGGTGGTGACCGCCCCGTACAGTGCGATAACACGCACTCTGAGAGACGGTTCGAAAGTGAAGGTAGTGGACAGGCAACAGCTGTTCAATTAGCGGGAGCGCCTCTTGATATACTAATCCAAACCGTACGGCCGTTCTTAATAGCCGGCGGTTTTTTTTATCTCAGATCATGGAACAGAAGAAAACACGAATTCTGAATATTGAAACATCAACCTCCATATGCTCGGCAAGCATCTCAGCTGGCAATAAGGTGATCGCGGCACGGGAGAGTAAGGTGGACAAGTCTCATGCTTCTTTGCTCACGGTTTTCATCGACGAGGTGATGAAGGAATCGGACACCGGCTACGGCGACCTTGCGGCCGTTGCCGTGAGCAGGGGACCGGGCTCGTATACCGGACTGCGGATAGGGGTGTCGGCGGCAAAGGGTATATGCTACGGGGCCGGGGTGCCGCTGCTGGCAGTTGACACCCTGAGGCTGATGGCGGCGATGGCAATCAGAAAACTGAAAATAAACACAGACAAAGCCAGGAGGGCTGACTGCAAAAACTGCGAAAATGTCAGTGAAAGCAATCTGCCGGAAGGGTTGGCCCTGAAGGCGGATAAACCCGGCAGTATCCTGCTGTGCCCGATGATAGATGCTCGCCGGATGGAGGTCTATACTGCGCTTTATGATGCGGGGGGTGTGCGTTTTTCCGAAACGGGCGCTCACATAATCGACAATGGCTGGTTTGATACAATGCCCAAAGACAAAAAAATCGTGTTCTTTGGTAACGGGGCTGAAAAATGCAGGGATATGGGTGAAAAAAGAGGACTGGTTTTTGTAAATGACATATACCCGTCGGCGCTGTGTATGCCGGCACTGTCAGATGAGGCTCTCAGGGAGGGGAGGATTGAAGATACGGCCTACTTCGAGCCATTTTACCTTAAAGATTTCCTGGCCACAACGCCACGCAACAGGTTGCACGGAGCCATTAACCAGGTTAAATAGAAGCAGGATGGAGCTCAGGATATTATTGCCGCTGGTACTGGCACTCATGCTTAACGGGTTGGCAAACGGCCAGCCCGCAGGCAGGAACCCGGTCTACCTCCCGGGGGAGAGCCTGAGATACCAGATCTATTACGGACCGGTAACGGGCGGGGAGGTCACAATGACCCTCGAACCTGTGGTTTTTGAGGGACAGGAGGTGCTGCATGCTGTTGCCCTTGGCTATACCACGGGCCTGGCCGACAGGGTGTTCAGGATATACGATGTTTACGAAAGCTATATGGACCCGGAAACGGGACTGCCTGTAAAGTCGATTCGTAACATCAGCGAGGGTAATTACCGGTTTTATAACGAGGTGCTGTATGACCGCGACAGCAATACTGTCAATACCCTTATGTCGGGCAGGAACGAGGTGCCGGAAGGGATCCTCGACA
The DNA here is from genome assembly GCA_007131165.1 of Bacteroidales bacterium. Classification (GTDB taxonomy): domain Bacteria; phylum Bacteroidota; class Bacteroidia; order Bacteroidales; family PUMT01; genus PXAP01. Next base: position 4,373 of record SLRB01000043.1, read on the forward strand.
TGGTTTCGGCAATATACCGGCTGAGGGATACATTGCATAACGCCTCCTTCAGGCCTGGTGATGTTATTGAAATGACAACCTGGTTCAGCGACAGGATATACCCTGTTTACATCAGGTATGACGGGCCTGAGAGGGTGAGGACGAGGATGGGGACGTTCCACGCCCTAAAGGTATATCCTGCCTCAGACCCCGGCAGGGTGTTCAGGGGTAAGGACGATATTACGGTTTGGTTCTCGAACGACGGCAACTTTGTTCCTCTCAGGATAAGGCTCAATATGCTCGTGGGAGCGGTAAGGATGGACCTTACCGGGGCTGAAGGCCTCCGGCATGAACTGAAGCCACTGGAGTAAGGCGGGCCCTTCAGGTTTTGTGCCCGCGGCCGGCCGTGACGGGGAGCAATATAACTGCCTCACCTCCTGCAAAAACCGGCAGGGATCACTGCCTGCCCGGGCTAAACGATTTAATGTTGTCAAAGCTGCCGGAAAATGAAGGTTTTTCATTATTTTTGCCTCCCGGCTGCCTGTGGAACAGGTGTTCCCGCCGGCGGCACAATATCTTTTTATTGGTAATTTCAATTCTTTTCCAATGGCTGATACCAGTGATTTTAAAAACGGGCTGTGCATAGAGTACAACAACGATATTTATACCATAGTACAGTTCCAGCATGTCAAGCCGGGCAAAGGGCCGGCCTTTGTGAGGACAAAGCTTAAGAGCCTTACAACCGGCAAAGTGCTTGACAACACCTTTACCGCAGGAGTAAAGGTCAACATCGCAAGGGTCGAGAGGAGGCCTTACCAGTTCCTGTACAGCGACGACCTGGGATACCACTTCATGCACCGTGAGAATTTCGAACAGCTTACCCTTGAACCCTCTTTGATAGAAAACCCTGATCTGATGCTCGAAGGTCAGCATGTTGAGGTGGTCTATCATGCAGATTCCGAAACTCCGCTGGCATGCGACATGCCCCCGTTCGTGGTTATGGAGGTTACATATACCGAACCCGGCGTCAGGGGCGACACGTCGTCCACCAGCTCGCTCAAGCCGGCCACGGTGGAGACGGGGGCAACGATCAACGTACCCCTGTTTGTCAACACCGGCGACAAGATAAAGGTCGATACCCGTACAAAAAGCTATGCCGAGAGGGTCAAGGAGTGATTGCCGCTGAGCTGGCTGCACTGCAGGCTATTGCAGGGCCGGCAGGGTTATACCGTTCACCGGCCCGGGAGTGTCATGGCAGTGATGCGGCATGCACGCATGCCTGTACACGTGGGAATAAGGTACGGCATAATTTGCAGTATTTTGAAATTGCAGTTGTTTTTACTACTTTAGTTCGCTGTTGCGGGAAAACCCCGGTGTCTTTCCCGTTACCAGGCAACTTGTAATGTACCACGGTCAAATATGGCTGCAGCATCCGAAAACAGCAGGCTCAAGGTTACCAGGTTTAAGCTTAATACCTTGCTTGAGATAACCAAAGCGATAAACGAGAACCAGTCGCAGGAGAATCTTGTTTCGCGCTATGAGACAATCCTGAGGCAAGAGCTCGGCATTGGCAAAATTCTGCTGTATAAACTTTCGGATACCTGGGAGTGCATCCTCTGCTCGGGTGTTGAAAAGGAGAACAGGTTAGTTGTTGATGCCAAAAGAGACCTGCTCTGTTTCGAAGACATAACTTTCATTTCGGGCGATAATGACCCTTCGCTTCTGCCTTTTGATATAGTAATACCGGTCATCAGCAACAACGAGCACCTTGCCGTGGTAATGATTGGCGATATCGACGAGGAATCAGAAGGGGTAAGCCCGGTGATCAAGCACCTGCAATTTATCCAGACCCTCTCCAACATTATTGTAGTGGCTATAGAGAACATCAGGCTGAACGAGGAAAACATAAGGCAGGCCGCCATAAAAAAGGAGCTGGAACTGGCCTCAAAGCTGCAGGAGATGCTCATACCAGACCCTGATAAACTGCCGGGTAACGGACCGCTTAAAGTATCGGCATTCTATCATCCCCACATGGATGTTGGAGGCGATTACTACGATTTTATCGAACTGGGTGAAGGAGAATACGGCTTCTGCATTTGCGACGTGTCCGGCAAGGGTATATCGGCGGCTATCATCATGAGCAATTTTCAGGCCAACCTGAGAGCGATGTTCGACAAGGAGATCACTCTCGAAACACTGGTGAGGAAACTTAACGACAGGGTGAACGAGAGTACCAAGGGGGAAAGGTTCCTTACCATGTTCATAGGCAAATACAACTCCGGGACAAAGGAGCTGATCTATGTTAACGCGGGGCATAACGCGCCGCTGGTCTACAACATAGACACCAATACCCTCTCAACCCTCGAAAGCCATTGCGTGGGTATAGGTATGCTCGACGAGATGCCACTGATCGAGTCCCGGCGGATGGTGGTGGAAAACAGGTTGAAGCTCTTCTGCTATACTGACGGACTGGTAGAGATATTGGATGAGGACCTGGTGGAGGCCGGTACCGGGCATCTTGAGCCCTTTCTGACAAACAAAGCACCCCTGGCCGAGAATATAATGCAGATAGTGAACCATCACGGGGTGCTGCAGGGCAACGCTTCGATCTTTGACGATGTTACCATACTCGGGTTTGAGTTTGGCTGATCAATCACTTTCCTGCCCACTGCTTCTTTGATCCTTCAGCTTCTTACCGTAAAGATCGGCCGCAACAATGATGGCGGCAAAACCCCAGAAGGGGACGGCCAGCTTGTCGGTGTGCAGGAAATTATTAAGAGTGCCGTGCACCAGGTAGGTGACAAACCCGAGCATCACACACATGATCATAAGCCTGTCGTCGCGCCGGGCAAGCTGCCGCAGCAGCCTGATAGCGGTAACCATTGTGAACAGCGCTATTGCAAGAATGCTTAACAGACCGGGCAGCCCCGACTCCGAAAGGGGTCCGAGATACTCACTGTGAGCATCTCCCCCGTCGGCCAGGTTGGTGCTTATGATAGTCCGGTTGTAGGAGTACTGGAACGGCGCGTAATTGAACATATAGGTGCCGGGGCCCCAGCCGAAAAGGGGCCTTTCGGCAAACATCGCGGCAGCGGCGTTCCAGCGGTTGATGCGCTCAAGGTTTGAGGCGTCGGAGGTAATATTGGTTATTGAACGGATATGCTCCCGGAAATCGGCCGACGAATCCTGGGTGTTACGCTCCATCTCCCTTATTATGTCGTGACGGAGCAGGAAAAGGGCCAGTGCGGTA
>SLRB01000371.1 GCA_007131165.1 Bacteroidales bacterium
GGGGCGGACCATGATTTGAATACAACATCAATGCGCTGGTCGCCCAATTGCTTCTTCAGATCTGCCAGGAAGGCAACCTTCTTCTCAACAGTGCGCTTTTCTTTCCGGACATTATCAAGCAGCAGGTCAATATCTCCGCCCTTTTCATCAGGGTTTGACCTTGACCCCAAAAAGAAATACGGCAACATCCTCTCCGAAGTGCTTTCGGGCGGTGTTTTGAATAATAACCTGCTGTTTGTGGTTCAAGCGCATAGTAACCAGAATAACCACATTCGAGTTACAAAAATATAAAAAACCAGCTGCAGTTTTTCTGGATGTGCTGTCTACAGCGAATCCCCGAAGTCTTCCCTGAACTTGGCGGCAAGCTTCTGCGGCCAGTCGCTTACCGGGGCAAGGCGCCCCATGAAGAACCTGAGCACGGGCGGTTCCTCCACGAACTTCAGTCCCCCGACCAACTCGCGATTGGCATAAAGCCATTTGACCCGGTCAAGCAGAAACAACGTTTGCGAAAGGGTGAACACCCTCCTGGGGAATGCCAGCCGTAGCAGCTCCATGTCGGCCAGGATATCGTTGCCATCCTCATCCCTGACGCTTGAAACAGTGCCCCTTTCCATGCCGCGGCATCCGGAAACAATAAACAAAGCTGCGGCCAGCGCTCCGGCAGGGTACTCCTCCTGCCTTACATGGGGCAGGAACCCCATCGCATCGAGGTGGCATCCAAGCGCTCCGGCAGGGGTCACTACCGGTATTCCGGCCTTGTCGAGCTGCTCCACCGCATATTTGATAAATGCGGGGCTCTGGCTGATGACCGTCTCGTCGGTTGTCTCGTAAAGACCGACCGCCATAGCCTCTATCTCGCGAACCGACATGCCGCCGTAGGTCAGGAACCCTTCGTAAAGCGGAACCAGGTCGCGCAGTTTCATGTATATATCCTCGCTGTCGGTGCAGATCCCGCCTCCCCTGGTCGATGTCACCTTTCGGCTTGAGAAGTAGACCAGCTCCGACAAACCGCACATCTCAAGAAGGATATCCTTTATATGTACATTTTCATATTCCTCTTCGCGCTGTTTGATGAACCAGGCATTTTCGCCGATAAGGGAAGCATCAAGAACAATCATCAACCCGTGCTCATCGGCAATCTTTCTCACCTCGCGCATGTTGGCAAGCGAGAAAGGTTGGCCGCCGATAAGGTTGGTCGAAGCTTCAAACCTGATGAAACCGATCTTCTCTGCTCCATACTCATCGATAACGGCTCGCAGCTTGTCAACGTCAATATTGCCCTTGAAGGGATGGTTGCTTTTGATCTTAACAGCCTCTTCACCATATATCTCAAGCACCTTACCGCCATTGATCTCGATGTGGGCCATTGTCGTGGTGAAGTGGTAATTGGTCGGGATCACATCACCCGGCTTCACGAATATTTTCGAAATAATGTTTTCTGCAGCACGGCCCTGGTGAGCCGGAAGGATGTATTTCTTGCCGAAAACCTCTTTCAGGGCGGCCTCCATCCTGTAAAAACTCTGGGAGCCCGAATAGGCATCGTCGGCATGCAGCATTGATGATACCTGGTTGTCGCTCATGGCGTTGGTGCCGGAGTCGGTAAGCATGTCAAGAAAGATATCCTGGGTATTAAGCAGGAAGGTATTGTAGCCGCCCTTTTCGATTGCTTCAAGTCGCTCCTCAACAGGCTTGAGATGAAGTTTCTGGACGATCCTTACCTTATGAAGTTCGACCGGTATCTGTTCGCCGCCCGCGAACCTGATTGTGCTGCTTCCGTTTTTATCCATTGTAATGATTTAAAAGGTTTAGGCCACGGGGTGCGGTCCAACAGGTGCCTTCTAAAGAATGCACTCCACCAGGTGTCTTCCACAGAATGCACTCCATCAGGTGTCTTTCACAAGGCGCAGACCCGGGGCAAAGAAAATTAACGGTGCCAAAAATAGGATTTAATTCCGTAATGCAAATAATACCAGTTGTATTTCTTATTAATTTGCATGTTATTTACACAACCATCGAAGGATGATATTGTTTGAAACAATTATAACTGAGAAAACAGCAGGTTTGTTAAACTGTATATTCAAAATAATTCTTGCATCAGTTTTAATTGTCATAGTAGTATATTACATGCCCTGAATAATCAAATACTATTTATGAGCCTCAGGCAAAAAATATGTCTGAAAATCTTTCTGTTGTTGTCTCTGCAAATGCTGTATTCAGGTGAAGCAGCAATATTCGGCGGGACAACGGTTCCAATAGATGAAATTATTTCAGTCCTGGAAAATGAGAATGACACCAGGATTTTTTATAATGCCGAATGGTTTGAAGGGGTCACTTTCGACCAAAGTATTGCTTATTTACCCCTTGAACAAGCTTTATCCAGTATTATTGGAGAAAAGCTTCTTACTGTATTATATGTCGATGCATATATAACTATAATACCTGTCGAATTTAGCCAGAACAGGTACACTCAAGCTGACACTCTGTTAATAACAGTAGGAAGTCCCTCAGAATTCGGCAGGTATAACAACGTCGATCTCAGGGGAAGAGTATTGGATGGTTCAACCGGCGAAACATTGCCCGGGGCCATTATTTACTCTGAATCAACTGGCAGGGGCACTACCGCCAATACAGATGGAAGCTACACTGTTAATCTTCCGGTAGGCGAACTTCTTGTAAGAGTGAGTTTTGTAGGCTACGAGGACCAGTACAGGAGGGTAAATCTTCTTGGTCAGGGAGATCTTGATTTCTACCTGTTTGAAGAAACACACAGGATAGATGAAGTAACAATAATGGCACGTCGGGCAGAAGCTAATATTTCAAGGACCAGGATGAGCGTGATCAGCATGGATTCACGGCTGCTCAGGGAGCTTCCCGGCAATCCCGGCGATCAGGATATAGTGCGCAATATGACTCTATTGCCAGGTGTTCAAAATGTTGGAGAATTCGGAGAAGGGTTTCATGTCAGAGGGGGTGGCGGTGGCCAGAACCTGATACTTGTCGAAGATGTGCCCCTTTTCAATTCCTCACACCTTTTCGGGCTCATATCTGTGATCAATCCCGACATGGTTTCAGAAATGACACTTTACAAGGGTGGTATCCCGGCAAAATATGGTGAACGTGTTTCATCTGTGCTTGATATAAGGGCTAAACCGGACAATGTTGAGGATTTCAAGCTTATAGGAGGTATAGGGTTGCTAAACAGCCGGTTATATTTGGAAACACCTGTTATTGATGATAAAATAAGCCTTTCTGTGGGCGGAAGATCATCATACTCCAGCTGGATCATTGACAGGTTGCCTATGGAGGAAATGCTTAGCAGTTCAGCAGGGTTTTATGACCTTACCTCACGATTAGTAATGAAGCCCAGGCCTAACAGCACAATTTCACTTTTCGGCTATTACAGTTATGATGATTTTTCTTCGGCTGGAGTAACAAATTATAATTACAGCAATACACTCACCTCGATAAAGTGGAACAGAATTATCGGAGAGAAGCTTTCCTTTGGCCTGTCAGGAGGCCTCAGCAATTATGACTACAATATAAGAGAAAGAGGACCGGTTTCTCAAATGGAATCATATTCACTCAACTCTTCAATTGATTATCATAGCCTGAAGAGCAGCCTGTTGTGGTTTCCTGACGGGAACCACCGGGTTGAGTCGGGTATCAACTTAATAGGTTATGGCATAACTCCCGGTATTCTTATGCCCCTTGATTCGCTGTCACTTATTCAGGAATCGGCCATAGAAAGAGAGCAGGGTCTTGAAATGTCACTTTTCCTGAGTGATGAATTCGAGATAAACGAAAAATTCAGTACCGAAATCGGTTTACGATATACAAGATATCTGTATCTGGGTCCAAAAAATATCAACAGCTATGGCCTTGATGAAACCGGCGATAATTACATACTGGAAGAGAGTACTTTCTTTGATGAAAACGAGGTTGCCGCTGCTTATGGCGGACTTGAGCCACGGCTCAGCCTTCGTTACAGTTTAACCGGCAACAGTTCCCTTAAACTCAGTTATACACGTAACAACCAGTATGTAAACCTTATATCCAATACTACGGTAATTACCCCTTCTGATCTCTGGAAACTGAGTGACCATAATCTGAGGCCTGTTATAAGTGATAATTATGCAGTTGGCTATTTCAGGAATTTTATGGAGAATAGTATTGAAACTTCCGTGGAGGTATACTTCAAGGATTTGAGGAATGTTATCGAATACAGAGAGGGGGCTGACATACTGATGAATCATAATATCGAAACTGACCTGATCAATGCCAGAGGATACAGTTACGGCATAGAGTTTTATGCAAGCAAAAACTCCGGAAGGCTGACCGGTTGGTTCAGCTACACTTTATCTGGCTCCAGGATCAGAACTGTTGGCGATTCCCCTGTCAACCAGATCAACGAGAACAGATTTTTTCCATCCAATTATGACAAACCACATGAGATTGTCCTGAACGCTGCCTACAATATTTCGAGGAGATGGAGGGTAAGTGCAACATTCAATTACAGTACGGGAAGACCCGTAACTCTGCCTGAAATGGTTTTTTCACACGGCGACAGGCAACTTGTATATTATTCCGACAGAAACAAATACAGGCTTCCTGCCTTCCACAGGCTCGATATAAACATTACCCGCGGGGAGACTCTGAGACTTAACAAAAGAAGGTCCGGATACTGGGGGGTATCCCTGTTAAATGTTTACGGAAGGAAGAATCCCTATAGTGTCTTTTATGAACGAGATCCAGGCACATCACGACTTTACGAGCGTGATTCATATAACTTGTATAAACTATTTATCCTTGACAGGCCAATACCGACAGTAACATATAATTTCATTTTTTAAATGGAGATATATCCAAAAATATTACTCAGTTATAAGGCAAGATCCATAAAAATTGGGCGGCTTTTTTACTGGTTTATTTATTTGATAACAGTTAGCGGATTGTCAGCCTGCAAGGAGGTATATTATCCTGAAGTAGATTCCATGGATAATGTGATAATTGTTGATGGGATTGTCACAGATCAATCAGACCGCAATGTTATTAAATTAAAATATTATCAGGACCATACAGAATATCCGCTATCTGATGCAACTGTTTATGTAACTGATGATGTTGATAATGTTTTTCTCTTTGTTGATAATGATTCCGGGAAACCCGGGCACTATTTCCCATCAGAGACTTTCGCCGGTTTACCAGGAAGAATTTACACCCTGCATATTGAGACGATTGATGGTGAGATATACGAATCTGAACCACAGAAACTATTGCCAGCTGCAAAAATAGAGGATGTACACGGTCAATATTCGGTCAGGGAGCACATTTTTAAATCATATACAGGAAGGCATTACAGGCAGGAGGTGCCTGGTATTGAGGTTTTGGTCGATTTGAGCACAGAGGAAGATGACATTCTCAGATTTCGTATTGAACCGACTCTCCTGTTGCTTTATATCCGTGATGAAACCGAGGAGGAGGATGAGGATGAGTTTGATGAAGATGATGAACCAATAGAAGCGCAGATTTTCTATTGCTGGAAGAAATTCAGGCTTAATGATGAAGCTAATTTAAATATTCATACTTTCGGCGAAGGTTTTTCTTCTGTAAATGATCATGTACTGTCTTTTCTACCATTTAGTAAGTTTCTGTACAACCTTGAACGGGATGAGGTTATAGAAAAGAAGATTGTTATAATCAGATATTACACCCTCAATAGCAATTCACACAGGTTTTACAGCGAAGTATATAAGCAGGTAGTGTCTGAAAATAAAATATTTGCACCGGTTGTTTCGCAGCTACCAACAAATATCAGAAACATCAGTAATCCTAAACAGCCTGTAGCCGGTTTCTTTGAGGCCTCGTCAACACGCAGTGAAACTTATGTTTTATTTGAAATTCCGGAGTACAGCATTATTATGTTTAACAGGACCTGGGATCTGGAGCATTTACCGGTTAGCGGCGAATATCTGAATGAGATCCCATATTTCTGGTAGGATAACTATCATTATCATGCACATAATTGCAAGAATACTGTTTGTTATTATAATTTCCCTGCAACTTGGGATTGTTGGCGCTTTCACCACCCCCCAGAATGCAAATCCTGATTTCCCCGATTTTTCAGAAAGAGTAATTATTCATACAGACAGGGATTTTTACATAGCCGGGGAGAGGAAGTATTTTCGGCTTGACATATTAGGTTCAGATAATGGCCAGGTTAGCGGTATAGGATACCTGATACTCAGAAACCGTAACGGACAGGTTATAGAAAGTACATCCTCCAGGATAAATGTCAACAGAGGTTTCGGAAGTTTATATCTGCCTGATACACTAAGTACCGGGATCTATCAGCTTGCAGGGTTTACAAACTGGATGAGAAATTTTGGTGAGGAGCATTATGCCACGAAAGAGATCCTGGTAGTAAACAGGTTTGATGAGACAGCACGTGTTGCTGGATTATTGCCTGTTAATCCGTTAAACGGTGGGACGACCGCTAATATATCAATGCCGGAAAACAATAACCGGGAATACTCATATAATAATCAACAGAACTTAACTGACCATCATGTCACAATAAGGCCGTCAAAATCAGTTTACGGCACAAGAGAAAAAGTTACCATTGAGCTCCTCCCAACGGGCATCAACGGGTCTTATGCATCTCTGGCCGTTTCAGTTTCCCAGGCACAGTCTGTATTTCATGAGCGTCTTTCTGAAACGGATAACCATGAAGATACAAAATTCAGTCAAAACAACCTGATCCAGGGCTATCCCTATTTTCTCCGCGAAAGCGGGGGCAGGATAATTACCGGACAGGTTATTCATAAGGATAACCGGCGGGGGATACCCGACGTAATGGTCATAATGACATCAGCTGATACAGTACTTAACCTGTTGTATGCAAAAACCCTTAACGACGGCAGCTTTCACTTCAGGCTAAATGAGTATCATGAGGGAAAGACCCTTTACTTTTCATTACTGGATAGTTATTGGTCTCAAAATGCAGAAATACAGATGATTGAAAAAATAAATCTTACCAGCCGTTTTGAACCCGGCAGCATTGGCAAAAATGAATTATCAGGTGATTTCATAAGGTCCAGCCAGGATATAGTGAGGATTAACAAGGCACTGGATATAGATCATCATGCTTATATTGAGACTGACAGGCAGGGATATCGTCCAGAAATTTATTCATTGCCCGATTATTCAATTTCAAATTTCAGTGATTATGAATACCTTGAGAATCTTCATGAGATAGCAAGGGAATTGTTGCCGGTGTTGATGATACGTGTCCGCGACGGCCTTTACACCTCAAGAATGGCATTACAGTTCAGGGGATTGTATGGCCGTGAATTACCACCGGCATATTTTCTTGATGGTATTTATGTTGATGATCTAAACCGGATTGTCCACCTGGATTCAGATAACCTGAGGAGCCTTGAAATGCATAATCACTACTGGCGTCATGGTGAATTAATGTTTCCCGGCATTGTTGCCCTGTTCAGCAACAACCAGGCCTACAGGAATCTTGTGCTGGCAGAACCGTCTGTAGCAGTTGAAAACCCTTACTTTACAGAA
>SLRB01000204.1 GCA_007131165.1 Bacteroidales bacterium
GCTATTGCCAGAAAAAGCCTGGGTACTGTTATATGCTTCACTTCGCTGTCATGGGCAAACCTGAGCTTTCCAAGAAGGTAGAGGCCAAGAAGGAAAAAGATGACTATCCATATGGCAAGGAAGATGTCCCTGGTCAGTATGCCCCAGTGATATATCTGGTCGACGACCATCAGGAACCGCAGGCTGAATGCCAGGACGATAAAACCCAGCACCACCTTGACCGAATTGAGCCACCCCCCTGACTTTGGCAGTTTGTCAAGCCAGGAAGGGAATATGGCCAACAGAGTGAAAGGGATGGCAAATGCAAGTGAAAACCCGAACATTCCGATGACCGGTTTTACCCCGGCACCGGTGGCGGCTTCGACAAGCAGGGCGCCAACAATAGGCCCCACACAAGACAATGAGACTATTACCAGTGTAAGCGCCATGAAAAAGGAGCCCACGTAACCGCCGCCTTCAGCTTTCCTGTCAGCTTTTGTAGCAAGGCTTCCAGGCAGCACAATCTCGAACAGTCCGAAAAACGATGCGGCAAATGCTATAAACAACAGGAAGAAAATAATGTTGGGAAGCCAGTGCGAACTCAGCTGGTTTGCAAACCCGGCACCTACACTGGTAAGTGAAACCAGGAGTCCAAGGCTGGTGTACACGGCGATTATGGAAAGGCCGAAGACAAATGCATTAATGATGGAATTGAGTCTTCCTGACTGCTTTTGCATAAAAAAGGATACCGTCATTGGTATCATCGGGAATACGCAGGGAGTCAGCAATCCAGCAAGTCCCCCTGCAAAAGCTATAAAGAAAAAGACCCACAGGTTCCTGGCTGCGGTACCTGTTTCTTCCGGCCGGCCGGGATCAGCCTGGTAGCCCTCTTCGATAGTTGCCGGGTCTGGTTCGGGATCCGGCGCAGGTTCGGTTGCGTAAGGGTCTGCTGCTTCAGGTTCCTCTGTTTCCGGATCTGCCGCCTGTGCTGATATTGCCGGAGCCGTTTCATCAGCCGGTTCTGCAGGTGACCGGCCCTCATTTATAACGAATGAGAACTCCCTTTCCTGGGGGGGCAGGCACCGCTCATCGTCGCAACTCATAAATTCAACAAATCCGGTTATGACGAACTCATTCGCGGTAAGAATCCTTGCTCTCTGACTGAATCTTGCCTCGTTACTGAAAAGCGGGAGATCCATGCTGAAGAAAGGATCAAACTTTATCTCCGGTTCAACAAGGTCCTCAACCTGGCCTATCAATTCAAAATGTTCACTTTGATCGATGTGGATGAATGTAGGAATGGGGCCTCCTTCGGGTATTTCCTGCCCATAAAGGTACCAGTTGTCGTCGATTGTTGCCTCAATGTAAAGGATTATCTCGTTATCCCCTGCCTTTTCCTGCGAGAACTGCCATTTTACGGGCTCGAGTATCTGCGCTGCCAGTCCCCCGCCCGCCAGCAGTAAAAGGGCAATACCGGTTAAGATCTTTTGCATTTGTTCAGTAGTTATTTGTACAGGTTATAGTAAAAATACAGATAACTTATATGTTTGTTCAAATTGTAAAGTGTCCTGACGGCCCGTGCGACTTAAATAATGTTAAACTGCCGCCTGGACGGGAATTGTAAGGGGCGTTAGCTGAGTATCGAGTCCAGGTCTTCGTCGTCGGCAGTAAAGAGACGATACTCAGTAAACTGGTAGGATACCATTGGCATAAGCCTGATGATCCTTCTGTACCGCCACATCCATTTCATTCTCAGTGACAAAAGACCTTTTCGGAGATAGGCGTCTATGTATGGATGCACCTTCAAAACCACCGTGAGTTCATCGTATTTTTGAAAGATAGCCGCAAGCCTGTCTTCAATCTGGTCTGTCAGGAGAATGCTGGGACTGACTTCACCGGTCCCGTGACAGGAAGGGCAGGTCTCCCTTGTCTTGATGTTCATCTCAGGCCTTACCCTCTGCCTGGTGATCTGCATTAGTCCAAACTTGCTAAGCGGCAGTATGTTGTGCTTGGTCCGGTCTTCTGACATGAAGTCCTTCATCTTGTCGAACAACATCTGCTTGTTTTCCTGTGAGTGCATGTCGATAAAATCGACTACAATTATGCCTCCCATGTCGCGCAGACGGAGTTGACGGGCAATTTCCTGTGCCGCGATCAGGTTTACAGCAAGTGCATTTGCTTCCTGGTTATCGCCCGATTTTGACCTGTTGCCGCTGTTCACATCTATTACATGAAGAGCCTCTGTGTGCTCTATAATAAGATAGGCTCCGTTCCTGCAGGACACTGTCTTGCCGAAGAGTGACTTGATCTGTTTTTCTACCCCAAAATGGTCGAATATCGGGGTCTTTCCGGTGTAATGTTTTACAATTTTTTGCTTTTCGGGAGCTATGGTGCTTATATACTGCTTAATCTCCCTGACTACTACCTCGTCGTTAACATAAACATTATTGAAGGAGACGTTAAGCAGGTCGCGCAGAATAGTGGAAGTCCGGTCCATCTCCTGCAGCACAAGCCTTGGTGCTGTTGCCCCCCTTACCTTGTCATATAGAGATTCCCACTTCTTAACCAGGTTCTTGAGCTCAGCATCGAGTTCGGCTACCCTCTTTCCTTCGGCCACGGTCCTTACAATCAGTCCGTAGTTCCTGGGCTTGATGCTCTGGAGCAGTCTTTTCAGCCTGTTGCGTTCTTCGGCCGATTCAATCTTTTGCGAAACAGATACCTTGTCAGAAAAAGGTATTAGTACAAGGTTCCTTCCTGCAATGGAGATTTCCGAACTGAGCCTCGGCCCTTTTGTCGATATCGGCTCTTTTGCTATCTGAACCAGGACATTCTGGCCGCTTGTCAGCACGTTCCCGATCTTGCCGTCCTTGGCAATGTCATTTTCCGGTTTGAACTTCTGCAGTACCGGGTTCCTGCTTTTACGGTTCTGGAGCTGACTGATGAATTTGTTCAGGGTCTGGAACTGGGGGCCAAGATCAAGGTAATGCAGGAAAGCGTCTTTTTCATAACCTACATCAACAAATGCGGCATTGAGGCCTGGCATGATCTTCTTGACCTTCCCCAGGTATATATTGCCAACTGTGAACTGAACATTGCTCTTTTGCTTGTTCAGTTCTACCAGCTGCTTATTTTCAAGTAATGCTATAGCTATTTCAGAAGCATTAACATCTATAATGAGTTCTTTACTCACAATTCCTTAATTATGGAAAGTAAATAATGGAAATGTCACGGAACGGCGGCAGTAAATGACAGGTAAATATAATAAACCTAAAGAAATAGTTTCTTTAGGTTTAAGTTTTTTACATATGTGCTATCAATTTAAAAATAGCCTATTTCCTTTTTTTATGGCGGTTTTTCCTTAAACGCTTCTTGCGCTTATGGGTAGCCATTTTATGTCTTTTTCTCTTTTTTCCGCTTGGCATTGTAAAATGAATTATCCGGTCTTATTTCTTAACGTAAGTTTTGACCTTATTAACAAAAGTTTTGGAAGGCTTGAATGCCGGGATGAAATGTTCGGGAATGATAATGGTAGTGTTCTTTGAAATGTTCCTGGCTGTCTTTTTTGCCCTTTTCTTAACAATAAAGCTGCCGAAACCCCTGAGGTACACATTCTTGTCGTTAGCAAGAGAGTCTTTGACAGTTTCCATAAAAGCTTCAACTGTTTTCTGAACAGTTATTTTTTCAATTCCGGTGTTTTTGGAAATTTCGTTAACAATATCTGCCTTTGTCATTTTAAAAAATCTTTAGTTATCAATTAATTAGTGAGTAGTTTTACTATCGGAATGCAAATATAGTTTTTATTGCCAAATAAAAAAAAATCTCTTTGGTAATTTTGCCAAAGCAGCTGCAAATATAGTAAAATTAATTAAAAATTTGAATTTTAGTCAAATAGTTGCTCTCATTCCTGGTTAAAGCAACCATAAAAATATGACAGGAAGACTGTCATGTTTACGGCAGCCGTAAAAAAATCCTTCAAACTGATATTGTTTAATAAAGGATTATTCATTATATTTAATATAGCATAAACCAAAAATCAAAATTATTATGGTCAACAAAGTTATTCTTATCGGTAATGCAGGACAGGATCCTGAAGTAAGGCACCTGGATTCGGGTGTGGCAGTTGCTAATTTTAATATTGCAACCAACGAAACCTACAAGGACAAAAATGGTGAACGGGTTACACAGACCGAGTGGCACCGTATTGTTCTCTGGCGCGGCCTTGCAGAGGTTGCAGAAAAGTATGTCAGGAAAGGTGAACTGCTTTATATCGAGGGCAGGTTGCGCACCAGGTCGTGGGATGACAAGGAGGGAAACAAACGGTACACCACCGAAGTTTTTGCCGATGTAATGAAGATGCTGGGTAAAAAGAGTTCTGACAGCAGCTCCGGGCAGGAGGAGACTGAACCGCAGATGGAGGAGGGCGGACCTGTTGCTGAAGAACAGGACGATCTTCCGTTCTGAAAAGTTTAAGCTCAGTTCATTTTAATAACCGCGACTTCAGGTCACGGTTATTGCCTGGCCGGGCATTGCCCGGAACGCATGTGCGCAAAAAATTCGCGGTACGCAACGAAAACCGGGCTTAAAGCCATCCCCCCCGGGGGGGATGGCCCGGTTTTAGCTGAAGGGTGGTTCATTGTTCAGGCAAGGCCGGTTATCCCGGTGGCTGATGCTGTAATGAGTTTTGCGGCAGGTAGCCTTGTAACGCAGGTTTAACGTAATCCGGCCCTGCTTGTCTTTGTTCATGGTACGCATACAATAGCCGGGAGCTGATTGTATTAATAGCATCCGGATCGGCTTGCCGGTAACCGGGTTGCCTTGCCGGCCGGAGCAGGTATTCATGCAGGCTGACCTTCGAAGTGGTGCTTTATGCGGCTTATTGTCACCTGTTTGTTAATATCAGCAATTTATTTATTAACTTGCGGTCTCCGGTAATATTCAATTCAGCGTGATTCCGGGTTTGTTAATTAATATGAAAAGATTGCTGATCCGCCTTGGAAGAGAGTGATTATTTTTTTGGATTCATTGTAAATACGGATATTGTATTCCATCCTTTTACCGCCGGGATTGGCCTGGGCCTGCTCGGACTTGCTTTTCTGCTTGTTATCTCGGCGCTGATATCAGGGTCGGAGGTAGCTTTTTTTTCGCTTTCGCCTGCCGGCATGAGCAGTATTGAGAAGGGCGAAACCAATTCCAGCCGTGTGGTTTGCCGCCTTCTTGATGATCAGGAAAGGCTGCTTGCCACAATTGTGGTAGCCAACAATTTTGTGAATATTGCCATAGTTGTGCTATCGACCATAATTGCCGAGTCGCTCATGGATTTTTCAGCCTCGCCTGCCCTCGGGTTTTTGATCATGGTAGTGGTGATCACTTTTCTGCTCCTGCTTTTCGGCGAGATACTCCCAAAGCTTTATGCTAACCACAATCCCGTCAGGTTTGCTCTTTTCATGGCTCATCCCTTGCTGTTCGCAGGCAAGTTGTTCAAGCCCGTGAGCAAGCTTCTTGTCAGGTCGGGGGCATATTTTTACCGGAAGGTTACAAGCACAAAAGAGAATCTTTCGATCGACGACCTGTCACATGCACTCGACCTTGCCGAACCTTCCCTGAACGAAGACAAGAAAATTCTGAGGGGCATAGTTGATTTTGGCAACAAGGCTGTTACCGAAATAATGAGGCCCAGGATAGATGTGACAGCGGTCGACACCTCAACTGCCATGAGCAGGCTGATATCAATTATTATTGAGTCTGGTTATTCGCGGATACCCGTTTATGCAGGGACATTTGACGATGTAAGGGGCATTCTGTATGTCAAGGACCTGCTGCCGCACCACCAGAAGGGTGATACATTCAAGTGGCAGACACTCATCAGGCCGCCCTATTTTGTTCCTGAAACAAAGAAAATAAATGATTTGCTCAAGGAGTTCCAGCTCCAGAAAATACATATGGCGGTTGTTGTTGATGAATACGGTGGAACAACCGGGATAGTGACCATGGAAGACATAATAGAGGAGATAGTTGGAGATATTAGTGATGAATTTGACCTTGAGGAGCTCTATTTTTCAAAGCTTGATGACAGCACATACATATTCGAGGGAAAAACTCCCCTGAACGATTTCTATAAGATATTCAACCTGAATCCTGATGTGTTTGACGATATAAGAGGCGATGCTGATACGCTTGCAGGCCTTATTCTTGAATACGAAGGTGAGATTCCTGAAAAGAACAAGAAAATAGTTTATGGTAATTTTGAGTTTAAGATAGAGGCGGCTGATAACAGGCGCATAAAACAGATCAGGGTATGCCGTTCAAAAAAGAAAGATGTATAGGATTTTGGGTTAACAACCGGATAATCGAACCCTGCCCGCATACCGTTAAAAAAGAAAGATGTATAGTGTATGGTAATTAAGTCATTAAAATTTTCAGCAATTGTGATATCGCTTGCATTGATCCTCTCCTGCAGCAGCGATTACTCACCAAGGCCAAGGGGCTATTTCAGGATTGACCTCCCCGAAAGGGAGTATCAAACTTATTCGGGCGATTGTCCCTTTACTTTCAGTTATCCTGCGTTTGCCGAAATTGGCGACGATGAAGGAAGGCTTTCGCAGCCATGCTGGCTTAACATTGATTTTCCCGGGTATAAAGGAAGGCTTCACCTGAGTTACGGTATGGTTGACGGCAATCTTGTAGATTACCTGGAAGATGCCCGCAAGCTTGCTTTCAGACATACGGTGAAGGCCGATGCAATTGACGAAAGTATGTTCATAAACAGAGCCGATGATGTATACGGGGTGTTATATGATATAAAAGGGAATACGGCATCGGCGGTACAGTTTTACCTGACCGACAGCACGAACCATTTTTTTCGCGGAGCCCTCTATTTTAACGTGCAGCCCAACAGGGATTCCCTGGCTCCTGTTATAGAACATTTCAGGAAAGATATAATCCACCTGATGGAAACCTTTGCCTGGAATTAAATCATTTCGCATATTTGCCTTTCGTGCCATAAACAGACCGGACTATGGGCCTTGTGATGAAAAAATACGTGCAGGATGACGCTCTCCTGGGCCTTTGGGAGATAGATGAGGATTTCTTTTCCCTCTTTGACAGGCTTGACCTGAATGAGTCTGAGATTGAAACGCTGAACAGTTTCAAAAGCTACAACAGGAAACTGGAGTGGCTGAGCGTGAGGGTGTTGTTAGCTGAGATGGTGGGGCCGGGGATCAGGATATATTACAATGGCAACCGGAAGCCTTTTCTTACCGAACCCGGATACCACATAAGCATTTCACATTCGCACCGGCTTACTTCAATCATCCTGAGCAGAACACGAAGGGTCGGGCTTGACCTTGAATACCTGTCGGGCAAAATTGCCTCCCTTGCCGGGAAATTTCTGACGCCTGCCGAAGAAGAAGCAATAAACCGCCGGTTCAGAAGGTACCATGTATATATATACTGGTGTGCTAAAGAGACCCTTTACAAAATTTGTGACAAGCAGAATATCAATTTCAGGGAGGATATTCTCATTGACCCGTTTGCTCCCGAAAAGTCGGGCACCATTACGGGCAAGGTGCATAC
>SLRB01000103.1 GCA_007131165.1 Bacteroidales bacterium
CTTGGAGTCTCCAAGTAGAGTTGGAATCAAATACAGGCGTCCGGGTTCACTGTATCGTCTTTCGGAGGCATCAGGCATTAAGTAATCTTTATTATGTTTAAATGAACACAGGATAGTTTCTGACACAAAATTAATCAATATCCTGAATTTCCTTTGATGATATACTAATGGCAATATTATTAAAAAAATGCATCTTTGCATTAAACAACGTTTCCTGTAGTTTCCGGTTATTGGTTTTTCAAGGACACCTGCAAAAACCGGGGCTTATACTAATGGTAAAATAGAAATAAATTGAAAGTAACTTTTTTAGGTACAGGAACATCACAGGGAATACCGGTAATTGCTTGCCAGTGTAATGTTTGCAGGTCAAATGATCCGAAAGACAAACGGTTGAGAACATCGGTGCTGATAGAAACAGCAGGTAAAACTATAGTTATTGATACCGGACCTGACTTCAGGCAGCAAATGTTAAGGTCAGATGTTAAAGATCTTCACGCCATTCTTTATACACATGACCACAAAGATCATATTGCCGGCCTGGATGATGTAAGAGCATTTAACTTTGTTAATCAGAAGCCTGTTGACATTTATCTTGAAGAGCGTGTGATACCGGCAATAAAAAGGGAATTTTCATACATTTTTGCAGAAAAAAAGTACCCTGGCATTCCCCAGGTTAACCTTCATAAGATCGATAACTTTGCATTTCAGGCCGCTGATCACACAATAATCCCCATAAGGGCATTTCATTACCGGTTACCGGTATTTGGCTTTCGTATTGGCGATTTCACCTATATAACAGATGCAAACTACATTCCTGAAGAAGAAAAGGAAAAAATTATCGGGAGCAGATATATTGTAATAAATGCACTGAGGAAGCAGAAACATATATCTCATTTCACACTAAAAGAGGCTGTTAGGCTTATAAATGAGTTTGGGCCGCAACGCGGGTTCATAACACATATAAGTCACCAGATGGGTTTACATAATAAAGTACAGGAAGAACTGCCACCTAATATCATGCTTGCACATGACGGACTTAGTTTTGAATTATGATATACCGGCTGTAATGTTATTGGAATATTAGTGATTAATATCATTAAAACTTTCAACGAAAAAAGTCAAATTTACATAACTTTACTGTCTAATTAATTATTTTTCCTAAAATACTGTATCACAATGGATTTACTCGAGAAAATCAAACTTAATGCCAAAAAGCATAATAAAAGAATAGTTTTGCCGGAGGGACTTGAAGAAAGAACCTTGAAAGCCGCTGACATCCTCCTTGCTGAAAAAACAGCACAGGTTACCCTTCTGGGTGATCCTGAAAAAATAATGGCTGAAGCCGGAAAACATGGTTTAAACAATATTGGAGATTCCAGAATTATAGATCCGCTAAATCATCCGGATAAAGACAAATATGTTGAAATGATGGTCCAGATAAGAAAGAATAAGGGCCTGACACATGCAGAAGCAGAGAAACTTATCGAAGATCCTCTCTACCTTGCAACAATGATGATCAAGGCGGGTGATGCTGATGGCGAGGTTGCCGGAGCGATGAATTCAACGGGTGATGTCCTCAGGCCGGCTTTCCAGTTTGTCAAAACAAAACCGGGCATCAGCGTGGTTTCCGGGGCGTTCATTATGATATTGAAGAACAGGGAGTACGGTGAAGACGGATTACTGGTATTTGCTGACTGTGCGGTTCACCCGGATCCGACTGAAACAGAGCTGGCTGAGATTGCCGTTGCAACAGCCTCTACCACAAGAGCGATTGCCGGCTTTGAACCAAGAATAGCAATGTTGAGCTTCAGTACCAAGGGAAGCGCAAAACATCCTATGGTTGATAAAGTAGTAAATGCTACCCGGATTGCTTTGGAAATGGCCCCCGATATCCAGATAGAGGGCGAACTCCAGGCTGATGCAGCAATAATTGAATCAGTAGGAAAAAGTAAAGCACCCGGCAGTAAAATAGCAGGAACGGCAAATGTTCTCATTTTCCCGAATCTTGAGTGCGGCAATATTGCCTATAAACTTGTTCAGAGACTGGCAGGTGCCGAGGCAATCGGTCCGGTGCTCCAGGGAATGGCAGCACCTATAAACGACCTTTCCAGAGGATGCTCGGTAAGCGACATAGTAAATCTTGCAGCAATAACAGCAAATCAGGCTGCAGAAAATTAACCGGTAAAACTTTAAATAGAGTTTAAAATGGCTGAAACAAAAATTGAACCGATTGAACAATACGGTTTAAGCAAAAAAGACAGACCCAAGACCCTTTTCTCCAAAGTGGGGATAGTTGGTTGCGGAAGCGTGGGGCAGGCAATTGCACGCATTATTAGCTGCCGCGGAATTGAAGTGGTTTTCATTGAACTGTCAGAAGACCTGATAAGACAAGCAATTGATTCTATCAGCTGCCACCTGGATATGATGATACAACGCTGGGGTATGACACCTGGTGAAAAACGAAGCATATTGTCAAGGATTAAAGGAACGCTGGATTATGAAGAACTGTCTGACTGTGATCTGGTAATAGAGGCAATTCTTTCAAAAACCCGCGACAGTAGCGTGGGTATGAGAAAGGAAGTCTTCAAAAAGATAGAGAAGTATGTAAGTCCGGAAACTATAATTGCAACAAACTCAACTACCCTGGTTATTACAGAGTTGGCATCAGAGCTGGAACATAATGAGCGCTGCGTAAGTCTTCATTTTTCAACTACCTCACCGGATTCGGGAATACTGGAAGTTGCAAGAGGGCTGCATACATCTGATGAAGCATATGAAAAAGTGCTAACATTCGGTAAGCTCCTGAGTAAGGTGGTTATTCCGGTCGAGGAGTCACCCGGACTTATCTCAGTGAGGCTGCTGGTCGTTTTGATTAACGAGGCCTGCCAGATTCTTGTTGAGAATGTAGCCACAAAAGAAGATATTGACTTAACCCTAAGCAGCAGCCTCTCAACAAAGCAAGGACCTTTTGAGATGGCCGACCGTATTGGACTTGACAGGGTATTGCGGTATATGGATAACATATACAATGAATATGGCGATAATAAATACAAGGCAAACCCTATAATCAAAAGACTGGTCAGGGCAAATCAGCTCGGACGGAAAACCGGCCGGGGTTTTTACGTATATGACGAGAACGGCAACCGGGTAAAGGACTGAAATTGTTACCATACACTGAAAATCCGGTTGTAACAACTATTAACAAATTATTAGCAAGAAAATTAAGAAAAACATAAAATCTAAAAGATACACCAAATGAAGATAATGGTTTTGAACTGCGGAAGTTCATCTATCAAATACCAGCTTTTCAATATGGAAAGCAAAGAAGTCCTGGCAAAAGGAATTGTTGAGAAAATCGGGTTAAAGGGGTCCTTTATGAAGCTCGAAAAACAATCCGGTGAAAAATGCCGGTTTGAAGGAGAAATAATTGATCATCAAATAGGTATAGAATATATTCTGGGAGTACTGACAAGTAAGAAACACGGTTGCCTGAAAAGCCTCAGTGAAATAGATGCAGTAGGGCACAGGGTAGTACAGGGGGGAGAAAAGTTTACCGACAGTGTGTTTATTGACGACGTTGTATTTGGTGAGATTGAAAAGTACTGCGATCTTGCCCCGTTGCATAATCCGGCCAACATCAAAGGCATTGTTGCAATGAAAACCCTGATACCGGGTATAAGGCAGGCGGCTGTTTTTGACACCTCGTTCCATCAGACTATGCCCGACTACGCCTATATGTACGGAATACCCTACTCACTCTATACTAAATATGGTATAAGACGTTACGGATATCACGGTACCAGCCACAGGTTCGTTGCTAAAAAGGCCTGCGATTTTCTTGGTGTAGATATAAAGACACAGAAAATAATATCATGCCACCTGGGTAACGGTGCATCGGTTACTGCAATAGATAAAGGAAAATCGGTAGATACATCTATGGGTTTCACACCGGTAGAAGGGTTGATCATGGGTACGCGTACCGGTGATCTTGATCTTGGTGTGCTTACTTATATCCTGGACAAGGAAGACATACCCCTGTCATCGGTTAACACCCTGATAAACAAGCAGAGCGGTATGCTGGGGGTAACCGGTATTTCATCTGACATGCGTGAAATAGAGCTCGAAGCGGAAAAAGGTAATAAAAGGGCAATAATGGGATTGCAGATGTATGATTACCGGGTTAGAAAGTATATAGGTTCGTATGCAGCTGTACTTGGAGGTGTTGATATTTTAATTTTTACCGGGGGAATAGGCGAAAATGCCGATACAACCCGCAGAGGGGTGGCATCGGATCTCGGATTTCTCGGACTTGAGCTGGATGACAGCATAAATACCGGTTTACGCGAAACTACAAAGGTTATCAGCAAAAAAGATTCAAAGGGAACCATCATCGTTGTAACAACAGATGAAGAACTTGTTATTGCCGAAGATACCCAGCGAATTATAAACGATATGAACTAAATTATATGACACTTACGACCCCGCAGCAATTGCCTGGCCTTGCTGCATCCGGAACGGGTCAGCACCTGATTGCAGCATGGGCAGTAGACGGGCATACTATCGCCGCTGTATCCAGGGCTGCAGAACTGGGTGTGGTTGATGCAACTATTGTAGGTGATGAGAAATTAATAGAGAAGGCAATAAAGGAAAACTCTGTTGATGCCGGGAAAATTTCTGTCATCCACAGGCCTGATGATGTTTCTTCCATGAAGGAGGCTGTGAGGCTTATTAATGCCGGACATGGCAACCTGATAATGAAAGGCAACCTTAGCACGGATAAATATATGCGTGCCATCCTGAACAGGGAAACAGGACTCATGGAGCCCGGCGCTATATTAAGTCACGTAACGGCTGTTAAAATGGCTGCCTACCATAAGCTCCTCGTTGTTGGCGATGTTGCAATAATTCCTTTGCCTGACCTGAAACAGAAGATTGCAATTGCAAATTATCTAATAAGAACCTCAAAAGCCCTGGGCACAGCACAGCCAAAACTTGCCCTGCTTGCTGCAACAGAGCAGGTATTAACGGGAATGCAGGCATGTATTGACGCAGCTGTAATCAGTAAGATGGCAGAGAGAAACCAGATTCAGGGTGCGCTGGTAGACGGCCCACTGTCCATGGATCTGTCCATAAATAAGGAAGCCGTCAGGATAAAGGGAATTAATAGCAAAGTTGCCGGTGATGCAGACTGCATACTTTTTCCTAATATCGAGTCGGGCAATGTGTTCTATAAAATGATTTCTCAGTCCGGCTCGGCTGAACAAGCTGCAATACTGGTTGGTGCAAGAGTGCCTGCTGTACTATCATCCAGGGGTGACAGTGCAGAAACAAAATTGCACTCAATTGCTCTTGCAGCGATGCTTGCCGGCCATGGCAGCAAATCATGAGCAGGAAACAACCGACAAATGGAAAACATAAGAATACTTGCAATTAACCCGGGCTCTACATCAACGAAGGTTGCTGTTTATAACAATACCAAGTCTGCATTTCTTAAAAACATAAAACATTCGGCAGATGATCTTTCTGCATTCGGTAAAATAACAGATCAATACGAATTCAGAAAAAACTTCATATTAGAAGAATTAGAAAATGCAGGTATAGATATTGACAGCCTTAATGCTGTTATCGGTCGCGGAGGACTTGTAAAGCCAATTCCATCTGGTGTTTATGAGGTTAACGCCAGGATGCTTGAAGATTTGAAAAAGGGTTTTTTGGGTGAACACGCAAGTAATCTTGGCGGATTGATTGCAAATGATATTGCCGCTTCGGTTCCGGCAGCCCGTGCTTTTATAGCAGATCCGGTCGTGGTTGACGAGATGCAGGATGTGGCCAGGATAACAGGACATCCGTTGTTTGAGCGGCGTTCAATATTTCATGCACTTAACCACAAGGCTATCGGAAGAATTCATGCCGATTCTATCGACAGCAAATATGAAAACCTTAACCTTATAATAGCTCACCTGGGAGGGGGGATATCTGTCGGAGCCCACAAGCAGGGTAAGGTTATTGATGTCAACAATGCCCTTGATGGTGAAGGGCCCTTTTCTCCTGAAAGATCCGGAACACTTCCGGCAGGTTGCCTGGCCAGGTTATGCTTTGACACAAAGTACACTCTTGAAGAAGTCAAGAAGATGATTACCGGCCGGGGTGGCCTCATGGCATATTTCGGCACCAATGATGCATATGAAATTGAACTCCGCGCCAAAGACGGCGATCCTAAGGCCCTCCTGATACAGGATGCAATGGCTTATCAGATAGGCAAGGAGATAGGGGCCATGTCTGCAGTACTTAAAGGCAGGGTTCACGGCATTATTCTTACAGGAGGCATTGCACACAACCCTATGCTTGTTTCATATGTAAAAGAAATGGTTTCCTATATAGCGCCTTTGTTCATATATCCGGGAGAAGACGAGATGAAAGCGCTGGCCATGAATGTACTGATGGTTCTGACCGGAAAAATAGAGCCAAAGGTATACAGCTGATGATTATTATTTTATCACGTGATCTCACCGGCAAATAATGTTTATCAATCTATTTAACAATCTCATGGGATTTTATGGCTTAATTTTTGATTAGGCGTAGTGGGGCTTTCATTTAATTATCTATATGAAAAACTAATGGTTATGACGAATACATTGGTGACAAGAGTGCTGAAAACCGCTGCCATACTTTCATTGTTATATATTTCAGGCACACATGATTTATCGGCAGAATACAACTATTATGGGAGGAGCCATTTTTACGGAGGCTATATTGGAGTTGATATGGGCCTCGTTAATCAGTTTGAAGCATCACCCATTGCAGGTTACAGGATCACTCACTGGTGGCATGCTGGTGCGGGAGCAAAATATCAGTATTATAACGATAAACGAATTGGCGAGGTGTTTCGTACGCATATCTACGGACCACTGCTTTTTACCGATATAATACCAGTTCATAATCTTAATGATGTATTACCTATCAGGTTTCTTGAAGCCGGAATATTCGTTCATGGCGAAGTGAATATATTTAGCCTGCCTGTCAGGCACTTTGATTCAGAAAACAGGTTCCCGGATCAAAACCGTTTCTTCAGGCCGACATGGATTACAGGTATTGGCCTGCGGTCAACCAGTGATACAGGCAGGCATTTAAATATCATGATAATATTCGACGTCTCAGACCATGAAAGGAAAGTATATGCAAATCCGGCTCTGCGTCTGGGATATATGTTCTGAATTAAATAACCCATGTTTAGCACAGGCTGAAAAAAAAAGAGCCCCATTCGGGGCTCAGTTATTTGCTGATATTGTTATACGGTATCAAACTCTACTCAGCAGTCTTTACGTTGGTGGCTTGCGGGCCTCTTTTACCTTCGGAAATTTCAAATTCAACTTCCTGGCCTTCTTCAAGAACCCTGAAGCCATCACGATCAATACCGGTGTAATGTACAAATACGTCGTTACCTTCTTCGGTTTGAATAAAACCATAGCCTTTAGCTGAATCAAACCATTTAACTTTGCCTTTCATGATAAAAAGAATTAAATTATAAAA
>SLRB01000126.1 GCA_007131165.1 Bacteroidales bacterium
CATAGGTGAGATGAGTGAGGCTTTCGAATCAATGGATTCGAAGTGGAAAGTCTACAGGTGCAGGGAGGGGTATCGCCCTCCAATTGTGAAGGATATGCCGTTACCCCAAAAATCCTCTGCCGAGGCAGAGATGCAATATATGGTTCAGGCAAGGTTGAGGCAAATGCCAAAAATTGACAAGCTGCTCGATGGCGCTCTCACCGCATACCTGCCTCCATCATTTTTAATTGATGAGAGTAACAATATTATTCATGTAATCAATGATGTAAACTCTTTCACGCAATTCCAGCCCGGAAGGTTCTCTAATAACCTGCTTAACATAATAAAGCCGGATTTGTCGCTATTTGTCAACAATCTTTTGCGAAAGCTTAAAAAAGACGGTAAGGTAGTTGCATTTGACAATATTACCGGTGTTAGCGGACTTGATGGCCTGAGAATAGCACTTGAGGGCAGGGTTATTAATGTTGACAGGAACAGGTATTTCCTGATCAGTTTTTCATCTGAAGAAACAAAAACTCAACGTAAAAAAGGGAAAAAGACAACAGTCGATGTTGAAGCTGAAGTGGGCACCAGGGTAATTGAGCTGGAGAAAGAGCTGCAATCTTCACGTGAGAATCTCCAGGCAACCGTCGAGGAACTCGAAACTTCCAACGAGGAGTTGCAAAGCAGCAATGAGGAGCTGATCGCTTCCAACGAAGAGCTGCAAAGCACCAATGAGGAGCTGCAGTCTGTTAACGAGGAGTTGTACACTGTAAATTCCGAGTACCAAAACAAGATCGAGGAACTTACCCGTATGACCAACGACCTCAATAACTTACTTAAAAACACTGATGTTGGAGCGCTGTACCTGGATAGAAATCTTTGCATCCGCAAAATAACCCCCATTGTATCTAAAATTACGAACATATTAGAAACTGATATTGGCCGCCCCATCTCACACATTGCCGTTATGTCAAACTATCCCGAACTGATTGATGATGTTGAAACGGTTGTGGAAAATCTCAGGAGTGTTGATAAGGAGATAACCGATAAGGATGGCAGTATCTGGCAGGCTCGTGTTCGCCCGTACAGGACCGGGCACAATGCAGTGGAGGGGATAATGATAACCTTTGTTGATATTACAGAGCTTAAAAAAGTTGAGATCAGGTTAAGGCAAAGTGAGGATATCTTTAATCATTCACTCGATATGCTTTGCATTGCAGGATTTGACGGGTACTTTAAAACCCTGAACCCTTCCTGGTCTAAAACCCTCGGATGGACAACTGAGGAGCTGCTCGCTAAACCATGGCTGGAATTTGTTCATCCCGACGACAAGGCTGAAACCGAAAATGCCAGATCGACGATAATCGACGGGCAGGAAGTCTACCAGTTTGAGAACCGGTATGTATGTAAAGATGGTACAATAAAATGGTTGTCCTGGAATTCTTTCCCCTACCCTGAAAAACATATAATGTATGGAGTGGCAAGGGATGTTACCGGGTTGAAAAAAATGCAAAATGAACTGAAAGAGAGCCGCGGATTTTTGCAAAAGGTACTTGAAAACAGCCCCCTGGCGAAAACCCTTCTGGATGCGGAAGGAAATATTATTTATGCCAATAAACCGGCCGAAAAACTTTTTGGAATTTCACAGAAGGAAATAATATCCAGAACCTATGATGCCTCCGGGTGGAAGATAACAGGGCTGGACGGGAAACCGGTTCCTTCCGGGGAACTGCCTTTTGCAATAGTTGAGAGGACAGGGGAAAACATTAAGGACTTTCGTCATTATATTGAGGTGCCGGGTAAGAAGAAGGTGCTGCTTTCAATTTTCGGATCGCCTGTTTATAGCACGGATGGGCAATTTGACGGGGCAGTGTTCAGCATAGGGGTTATACAATAATTATTAACATAAATCAAAAAGGGGAAGGTTCATTCATAATGTTATTGTGCCTGTATTTCTAAAGTATTTAATGATTAGTCATGGAAGACCAGAAAAAACGCAAAGAGGCTCTCCGGCAAAGGATCGGGCAGGTTCTGAAAAGCCGCGAGACAGGCTTCTCCGACCTGAGTGGCAAAACTGTTGAGGAGATCCTTCAGGAGATAAGTATATACCATCAGGAGCTGGAGTTCCAGAACCTTGAGCTGATGCGTATCCAGGATGAGCTGGAAAAGTCGGAAAAGCATTACGAAGAGTTATTTAGCAATGCACCGGTTGGCTACGTGCTTATTGATAAAAATGGTATAATTCATTCGGCAAATAAAATGCTGGCCGAAATGCTTGAACAGGAAACGGGAAAACTTAAATCAAAAAATCTTAACCTTTTTGTTCATCCCGGTTACCAGGATCGTTTCTACCTTTTGATCAGGAAAGTATTAAGGGAAAAGGGTAAAAGCAGCCAGCTGGTCAAGGTTATGGGAGCGAAGAAGGAGTACTTCGTCAAGATGGAATGCAACCTGTTGAATGCCAATAACAAAGAGTTGTTGAGAATTGGTTTGCTTGACGTTACCCGCGAAGTAATAAATGAGCAGCAGCTTGCCGAAAGCCGTGAGAGATACCGTGCTGTGGCTGATTTTGCCTACCACTGGGAGTACTGGCAGGATCCTGAGGGCCGGTTGCTGTATATGTCCCCCTCCTGCGAAAGGATAACCGGATACAGTAAAAATGAGTTCTTCCAAAACCCTGAACTGATCGAGGCAATTATTCACCCTGATGATCAGGAATGCTTTTATGAGCACAAAAAATTCGCTACTGCTCCTGATGAGAAAGTAGTTGAACATTCTGCCGATTACAGGATTTTTCGCAAGAACGGCCAGATAATATGGATTGGCCATGTTTGCCAGAATATCTTTAATGAGGAGGGGAAGCATATTGGTCTGAGAGCTACGAACAGGGATATAACTGAAAGGAAAAAAACAAGGCAAAAACTTGCCGACCAGCAGCTCGTGATGTCCGATATACTCGAATCGACCTTGTCGGGTTACTGGGACTGGAACATAGCTGCAAATGTTGAGTATTTCAGTCCGGCGTTTAAAAAAATGCTTGGCTACGAGTACCATGAGCTGCCAAATGTACCCGAAACCTGGCAAAAACTGATTTTTCCCGAAGATCTCCCGGGTGTGCTCGAGATCTATGACAAGCATGTGCAGAGCAAAGGAAAGGTGCCATTTTACAACGAAGTGCGCTACAAGCACAAGGATGGGTCAACCGTTTGGGTAATTTGTGCCGGCAGGGTCATTGAATGGGATGATGATGGTACGCCGGTAAGGATGGTTGGGTGTCATGTGGATATAACCCGTCGTAAAAAACTTGAGGAAAAGACCAGAAAAAACGAACTTGAACTAAAGCAGAAAAATGAGGAGTACGCAGCACTGAACAAAGAACTGCTTCAGGCAAACAACAAGCTTCGCCAGACATCTGAGAAACTGTACCAGAGTGAACTTGACCTGAAAGAGCAGTATGAAGAATCTGCGGCACGGAACGAGGAACTTATCCAGATTAACGAAGAGCTGCAGAGCCTGACTGAAGAACTTGTCGAAAGTAACGAGCGTAACAATGCACTTGTTGGAGCGAACCCTGACCTTATGTTTGTTTACGACAGGGGGGGAGGTTTTCTGGACTACCACGCTCCCAATCGACAGATTCTATTGCTTAAGCCGGAAGAATTCCTGAATAAAAATGTAAGTGAGGTTCTTCCTGGTTACCTGGCTGATTTAACCAGGCAGGCAATTACACAACTTTTTGAAACGGGAGAGCCACAGCATTATTCCTATACAATCGAAACCAGGGGTGAGAAAAATCATTTTGATGCCCGGATGGTGAAATATGGTAAGAATAATGCTCTTGCCATAATCAGGGATGTAACAGATCAGAAAACTGCCACGGAAAAACTCAGGCAATCGCAGGAAACATACCTGGGAATTATCAATAGCGTTTCAGAGTCAATATACGTGCAGGATGAAAACGGGGTGTTCCTTGAGGTTAACGACGCTGCAACTGCGTCTTACGGATTGAAACGGGAGGACATAATAGGTAAAACTCCCGGAGTACTGTCAGCCGCCGGCAAAAACGATCTTGAACGGCTGGACGGAATGATTAAAAAAGCGTTCAAAGGCGAGCCCCAACGTTTTGAGTTCTGGGGCAGGAAGGCTGATGGCACAGTATTTCCCGATGAGGTAGCTCTTACAAAAGGTGTTTATTTTGGAAAACCTGTTGTTATTGCATTAGCAAGAAATATCTCCGAACGCAAAAAGGCAGAAGAAGCCCTCCGCGAAAGCGAGGAGCGCTTTAAGCTCAGTATGGAGGCCACCAACGATGGGTTATGGGACTGGAACGTAGAGACCGATGAAGCATACTTCAGTCCGGCATTCTATACCATGCTTGGATACGAGGTCGGTGAATTCCCTGCCACGGGGAAATCATTGAAGGATCTTTTACATCCCGGCGATAAGGAAACCGCCCTGAGCAAAAATCGCGCATGTATTGAGGGTGACACTGGTAGCTTTGAGGTTGAATTCAGACTAAAAACGAGAGAAGGTAGCTGGCTATGGGTGCTTTCGCGCGGGAAATGTGTAGAGCGTGATAAAAATGGTAAGGCTGTCAGGGTAGTAGGTACGCATCTAAACATTAATGACCGGAAAAATGCAGAGGACGAAATACTAAAACGTGAATTGCTTCTTAATAAGATATTTGATGTTTTGCCCATCGGGTTGTGGTTTGCCGATGACAACGGGAAGCTTCTAAGGGGTAATCCTGCGGGTGTTAAAATATGGGGAGGGGAGCCAACAGTGGCGCCCGATGAGTATGGTGTGTTTAAAGCCAGACGGTTACCCTCGGGAGAAGAGATTGCTCCTGACGACTGGGCCCTGGCCCACACCGTATCCAAAGGTGAAACGATAACCGGTGAGCTTATTGAGATCGATGCTTTCGATGGACAAAAAAGGGTAATACTCAATTATACCGCACCTGTCATTGATAATGAGGGGGGTGTGCTGGGTGCTATTGTAGTAAACAACGATATTACCGAACTTCATAAAGCTCAGGAAAGCCTCAGGGCAAATGAACGGATGCTTCAGTCAATATCCGACAATATGTTCGACCTGGTAGCACTGACTGACCTGGAAGGAAACTATACCTTTACGGGGGCATCGCATCGGCTTCTTGGATACGAAAAAGACCAGCTTACAGGTACCAACGTAATGGAGTATGTGCATCCTGATGACCTGCCAATGGTTAAAGATGCCTTTGAGGAATTTATAGCTAAAAAACAGAATAATAAACGGGTCACATATAGAAATCGTTGTTCCGATGACACTTACCTGTGGTTTGAAACTGTGGGAAAGGTTATTTTTGATGAACATGACGATCCTAAAGAGCTTCTTTTTAATTCACGTGATTTTACTGAACGCAAAAAAGCAGAAGAAGCGATTCGTCAAAACGAGATGATCCTTAATATGAAGAATGAGGAATACAAGACTTTAAACAATAAACTAATTGAAAGTAACGAAAGGATTAAACGGATCAACAAAGAATTAAATGCAGCACGCAAAAAAGCAGAGGAAAGCGATATGCTTAAGACCGCGTTTCTTGCCAATATGAGCCATGAAATACGAACCCCCATGAACGCTATTATAGGTTTCTCGGAGATTCTGCTTAAACCCGGCCTCCCGAATACCAAGCAGGAAAGATTTACCAGGATTCTTAATACATCGTGTCACCAGCTTCTGAGCGTGGTTGACGATATAATTGATATTGCCAAGATAGAAACAGGCCAATTGGACATCCATATAGGGAAAGCCAATATCAATAAGGCAATTACACGTGTAAAGGAAATATTCATGCCACAAGTGTCTCAAACCGGTGTGACAATTAACATTTCGTTCCAGCTAGGCGATGAGTCTGCCGAAATAGAAACTGATTCGGTGAAGCTTAATCAGATTCTCACAAACTTGCTAAGCAATGCAGTTAAGTTTACAGAGGAGGGAGAGATTGAAATTGGTTATTATGCTGTTGATGAAGGCATTAAAATATATGTCAGGGATACTGGAATAGGAATTAAACCCGAGCACCATGAGATGATATTCGAACGATTTCGCCAGGTTGAGGTGGATTATACAAGAAAATATGGTGGAGCAGGGTTAGGCCTGCCAATATGCAAAGCTTTTGTTGAGAAGCTGGGGGGCAGGATTTGGGTTGAATCGGAGTTTGAAAAGGGTTCAACTTTCTGTTTCACCCTGCCCTGTAATGAAAAAATGCTCCCGACCCAAACGGCTAAAGATGATGAACAGGTTGATTATAACCTGACAGGAGTATTAATACTTGTGGCTGAAGATGAGGAGGCAAACTTCATTTTCATGAGTGAGCTTTTAACTGAGGTTGGAGCGATGGTAATACATGCTGCCGATGGGTTTGAAGCAGTAAATATGTTTCGTGAAAACGCAAATATTGATATTGTCCTGATGGATATTAAAATGCCAGGGATGGATGGAATTGAGGCAACCAAAGCGATCAGGGCTATAAACAGAAACGTGCCGATCATTGCAACCACTGCCTATGCTCTTACTGGCGACAAAGAGAAATGCCTTGCCGCCGGATGTGATGATTATATCCCGAAACCCATAGTGAGGAAAGAATTACTTGGGTTAATTGGAAAATATATTGATACACATTTTTAATATATCTTCCTTCCCGGGTTTCCTGTCAGACATAATACTTGTCTCTGCCGGATATCAGTTGGTGGCGATCAGCTGTCCAGCCAGGCTTTGAATGAATTTACCTTGTCGCGGCTTACTATGAGGTCGTCGTGCTGATGCGACTTAAGCTTGATCCTGAGACGGCTGACTGAATATACTACAATGTCTGTTATGGCATGGCGGTTGCATCTTTTATGAAGTGGTAATTTGATTTGATCATGACTGCTAAACACGCAGATAAATATTGTGATGATTTCCTTAGGTGGGCGCTTCCGCGCATGGACATGCGGTGGGAAGGCTTCAGAAAAGTGAGGGGCCAGGTATGCAAGCGTTTAAGAAGGCGGATGAATGAACTTGGCATTAATAGGTTCAATGACTACAAGTTATATCTGCTGGAAGAAAAGGATGAATGGCAGGTTGCAGATCAGATGATGCGTATTACAATATCAAGATTTTTCAGGGATAAATATTCCTGGACGGTTATTGAAAACCAGATACTGCCGGAAATTACCAGGAGGGCACTTGATAACAAACGGCCCGTCAGATGCTGGTCGGCAGGCTGCGCATCCGGCGAAGAACCCTACAGCCTTGCTATATTGTGGAAGGAAAAAATCTTACCGGCTTTTCCTGGTGCCAGGTTTGAAGTTCTTGCTACTGATGCCGATCCCTTCATGCTGAAACGGGGTTGTCAGGCACGCTATGAACATGGTTCGCTGAAAGAGATGCCTCCGGAACTGAAGAAGAAGGCCTTTTCACGTGACGGCTCATCCTGGTGTCTAAAGGAAGATTACAGAAGAATGGTTTCTTTTGAACTTCAGGATATCAGGAAAG